>JBFXHW010000147.1:0-6921 GCA_050176605.1 Sphingobium sp.
GTTGTTTCCGCAATGCAGGAAATAGATGCGGATCGGCGGAACGCCCGGCCCCATGTCGAAATTGATGATGTCCGAAATGCCGAAATGCATCACGTCCCGCCAGAAAGCGAGGGTCTCGTCGAGCTTTTTCGTGGCGAGGACGACATGGCCGAACCCCATTTCGCTGGTCACGAAACCCGACACCCCGACCGGCGAGACGAAGGGCGTGAAGGATGATATTGCACCCCAGCAAATCTCGTGGCGTCGCCCGGCCGGATCGGTGAACCAGAAGAAATCGCGCACTCTGCGAAGCTTGCGCTCTGCTTCGGTGCCGGACGTTACAGCAACGCCCGCACCTTCCAGTTCTGCGCGTCGCGCATTGAAGGCGTCCTCATCGGCAACTTGCCAGCCTGCGGCGTGAAGTTCATCCTTCTCGGTCTTGATGACGGCAATGCGGAAATCGCGGTCATCCATCTTGAGGTAGAGCGACCCGTCCGGACCGTCGGCATCGGGCATGCCGAGCACGTTCACCCCATAGTCGCGCCATTTTTCAATGTCGGGCGCACCGATGACGACATAGCCAAGTTCCTTGATTTCCACGCGATACTCTCCTGTCTGTTTTCTTAAACGCCGGCGTCGACGACATCCTGGCCGAGCAACTTCTTGCCCCACACGCGACCGTAGCCCGCACCATTGTTGGAACCATGCTGCGCCGCCACCATCAAATCATTGTAAAAGCGGCCGATCGACCGATCGGTATATACACCACCACTGCCAGAGGCCTTGAAAAGCGGACGTGCGAGATCGAGGCAGCGATCGGGCACCGACGAGCACTGATAGCGGAATTGCAGCGCTTCGGCCTGCGTCAGCCCTTCACCTTTCTCAACGCGTTTCGCGATCAGATCGAAATTACGATGAAGCACCAGCTTCATTTCATCGATGCCCGACGCCGCTGCCGCCGCGCCGAGCAGCGCATCGGGATCATCCACCGTCGCCAACCCCATGGCACCCACACGCTTCGCGCCATATTCGAGGAAAGCGTTGAGCAGGCCCTGAAGCGCGCCAATCGAGGCGTTCGACACGGCGCGATGGAACACCTGCACGAACGGCATCTTGAACAGCGGAGAGGTGTTGATCGCCTGCCCGGCGGTTTCATTGCGCCACACCTCGCGAAAATCGAGCGTGCGATATTCCGGGACGAACATATCCTTGACGATCAGATCCTGGCTGCCCGTGCCCTTGAGACCGTTGACGTGCCAGGTATCGACAATCTCGTAATCTTTTCGGGGCAGCAGGAAGGTCCGGTAATCCGCCTCAAGGAACGGCTTTCCAGCCGCTTCTTCGGGATTCACGATGCCGCCCAGAAAGGTCCAGTCGCAATATTCGCTCCCGCTCGAAAACTTCCATCGGCCGCTGAAGAGAAACCCGCCATCGACTCGCGTCGCCTTGCCCGGCGCATAGGGCGATCCGATCAGAACCGAGCTGTCCTGACCCCAGACGTCCTGCGCCGCGCGATCGTCAAACAGCGCCAGGTGCCAGGAATGGACACCCACCACGCCATAGACCCACCCGACGGAAGCATCACCTTCCGAAAGCGCGAACTGGACCTCGGCGAACGTGCCGGGATCCATTTCATACCCGCCCCAGCGTTTGGGCTGAAGCACGCGGAATAAGCCGGCATCGACAAGCTCCGCCATCGTCTCGGGAAGGATCCGGCGATGTTCGCCCTGCCGCTCGGCGCGTTCAGCCAATTGCGGGATCATCGCCCTCGCCCGCGCGATGATTTCCTCGCGGCCGGGAATCCGGGTCTCGTTGTTCTGCACTGCCACGCTGGCCATGCCCATTCTCCTCTAATTCAGCGGCTTGCCCGTTTGGATGCTAGGGACACCGTTTTATCCCGTTCCGCTGCAGCGAAGGCAGCCCCCGCCCCCACATGCGAAGTAATGAGTGCGCTCTTCGGAAGACGCACCTCGTCAAGGCGATCCGCAATATGCGCGCCCGCACGGCGCCCGGAAAAGACACAATCCGCCACGGATAGACCGCTCATATACACGTTCGAGCATATGCCGATCGCTGCCCGGCCTGCAGCGTACAGGTTCGATATCGGACCGTCACCGCCGGCACGCAACACTTGCCCGGTATCTTCATTCACCTTGAGGCCGCCGAGCGTCATTGCCATCATCGGGATCACGCTGTTCTTCGCCGATATGTCGATCGCGTTGAACGGACCTTCAACGATTGGCTGCATCTCCTTTTGATCCTTGCCGAAAGGATCGCGTTCGATGCCCGCCGCCGCACGATTATATTTTTCGACCGACGCTTTCAGACGCGCCGGATCGATCCCGATCTTCTGCGCGAGCTTTTCGACGGACGTCGCCTTTTTCCGTCGCCACATCGACAGCAGGCCGGGATAACGCTGATAGCCCATCATCTTGACGAAGAAGAGATCGCGCCAGGCCTTACGGCTGATTTCCTTGTCGAAGATCAGGAAACCCTCGCCCCCCTGCTCTTCGTTCAAGGCGTGGCCGACCGACGCGCCGTAGAGCGTTTCATCGACGAAACGCTCGCCATGCTTGTTGACGATCAAGCCGCGCACCCAGTCGCTGGGCGGATTGAGAAAGCGCCAGCTGCTCATGTGGCCCATTCGTTCGACCGCGCCCCCGGCGGTCTGGCCCAACCTGATGCCGCTGCCATCGTCGCCCGGCTGACCCATCGGCGCGGTCGTATCGTGGTGCGGTGCGTAATGATGGATCATCTCGCGGTTGAAGATGAAGCCGCCGGTGCTCAGGCATACAGCGCCCGTCGCACGAATGTGAAAGGCCGCGCGATATTGCGCTTCGAGCTTCGCGACCTTGACGAGTTGCCTCGCAGCCAATGCCCAGCAGAAGCGCGCGCCGGGGAAAGTGGCGGGCAGCAGAGTCATCAGATCGTTCGCGCGCTTCTGATATTTTTGCCGCTCTTTCCACGCCGGCGTGTTCGGGGGGATCGTCAAGGCCCGGAGGCCGAGCACCTTACCGGTACGATCGAGAATGAGCTTGCGGACCTCTGTCTGCGGCATGAGGCGCACGCCCGCACGCGACGCCGCGTCGCGCAAGGGTTTGTAAAGAAACTGGCCATAACGCCCGTCGGATATCGGCTTGTGAAACATCCGGTGCCCGCGCGGCGCCGGCCGAGCGATCGCCGCGCGGGAAGGCGCAAGCGAGTTATCAGAATAATAAAGAAAGTAATCGGGATCAGGATAACCCCATTTTTTCAGGAAGATACGACTGTTAAGCTTCACGCCATGCTGCATCAGCCAATCAACATTGGCGACGCTGGTATCGCAGAAGCGGCGCAACGTATCATCCCGCACAATGCCCTGCGTTTCGATCTTAAGATATTTGAACATCTCATCGGCGGTATCGTGATAGCCCGCCTCCTTCTGGATGACCGTCCCCCCGCCGGCGTAAAAGATGCCGCCGTTTATCGCCGTCGATCCGCCGCCATCATATCGATCGATCGCAAGCACATCGACCCCGCGTTCGGCTGCCTCAAGCGCCGTGGCGACACCTGCCCCGCCATAGCCCACGATAACGAGTTCTGCTTCGTCGTCCCACTGGATAGCTTCGGGTCCGTCGACGACATGCGCAGCCTCAACGGCGGACAGCCAGCCCGGATCGCCGGGAGCAACATGCTCTTCACTTATCGTCATGCGATTACCCGCTCCCTGCGCAGTTTTTCGATCTTGTCTCCATCCAGGCCGAGCTTGCCGCGCAGCACCTCGTCGGTATGCTGCCCGAGCAAGGGCGGCGCCACATAGGTATCGAGGGGCGTTTCCGACATCCGGACCGGGTTCCGGATCAGCTTGGCGGTCGTGGCCGTCGGATGCGGCACTTCGACCACCATCTCGCGATGGCGGATTTGCGGATCGGCGAACGCGCCCGCCATGTCGTTGATCGGCGCGCACATGACGTCCGCTTTGTGGAACAGCTCCACCCATTCGGCGACTGACCGAGTGGCTAGGATCGACTGGATCGTGCCGAGGATTTCATGGCGGTTTTTAAAACGATCCCGGCGCAAACGATAGCGATCGTCGGCTGCGATCTCGGGCCGTCCTATCGCCTTGCAGAAACGCGCGAAATGCGCGTCCTGCGACGCCTGCAGCATGATCGCCCCGTCCGTGCACGCAAAATCCTGCGCCGGAAAGGAAGCGGCCGTCATGTTGCCCAGTCGTGCCGGCTGCTCACCCGAAAGCAGGTAAGCCATAGCGCGGTGCGAAAGCGCCGAAAGCGTGGCGTCGAGAATACTGATATCGATATACTGCCCCTGCCCACCCTGAGCGTCGCGATGATACAGCGCAGCGATAATGGCATAGGCGGCCGTCATCCCCGCCATGATGTCGCCAAACGCCATGCCGATCCGGATTGGCGCCCCGCCCAGATCCCCGGTCAGGCTCATGGCGCCGCTCAAGGCTTGAAACACCAGATCCTGCCCCGGCTTTGTGGCATAGGGACCCGACTGTCCAAAGCCCGTCAGCGAGCAATAAACCAGCGCCGGATTGACCGCTCGAATGGATTGATAATCCAGACCATAGCGCACGAGATCGCCGACCTTGAAATTTTCCAGCAGAACATCAGACGTGGCGGCAAGCTGCCGGATGATCTCCTGCCCCTCCGGCACCGAGATATCGACGCAGATCGCTTTCTTGTTACGGTTGCAGGCCATGTAAAAAGCGGACTCGGTCGTATCCTTGCCCTCCGCATCCTTCAGAAACGGCGGGCCATAGGCACGCATCTCATCCCCCGGGCCGCCGGGCCGCTCAACCTTGACCACTTCCGCACCGAGATCGGCAAGCAATTGCGTCGCATAGGGTCCGGACAATATCCGGCCCAGATCGAGTACCTTGATGCCATCGAGTGCGCCCGCCATCAGCCCGCCTCCGCCCAGCGATGGAGCAACCGAGCGGCCAGTGCTTCACGCATCTCTGCGGCAGGCGCGATGGCAGCGGCGGTGCGCACGCGGCGCAACGAACGATGCAGGGGGAGATCCCAGGTGAACCCCATCGCACCGTGAATCTGGATCGCATTTTCAACGACGGTCGGCAGCATGTCGGCCGCCAATGAGGAGGCAATGTTGCATGCCTGAGCTGAATCAACCTGCCCGGCATCCCAGGCGATCGCTGCGTAAGCGACGCTCGTGCGGACACATTCAAGTCGATAGTGATCGCGCGCAAGATCCGTCGCGACGATCTGTTGACCTGACAACGGCTTTCCAAACTGGCGTCGATTGGCCGCGTAATCGCATGCGGCCGCCGAGGCGACTTCGGCGGCACCCAACATGTCAGCGGTACGCAAGATCATGCCAAGTCTGCAAAACGCGTCAGCATCCTCCGGCGTACCGATCAGCGTCGCTGACGCATTCTCCAGCACCACGTCGCCATAGGGCCGCTCCAGATCAAGCTCGATCGCTGACTGTATCGATACGCCCGCAGCCGCGAGATCGACAATGAATATGCCCTCCGGCGATCCATACACCAGATGATCGGCAACCAGCGCCGAGGGCACGCGCGGCGCCACGCCCGAGACGAGCCAATCCCCGTCCTGCTCACAAACGATGTCAGCGTCCCAGCAAACGGTGACGATCGCGCTTCCATCAACGAAGGACGTCACGTCCGACCTGCCGGATTGCGTCGCGCACCAGGCAGCGGCGATCGCCTCTGCGAGCGGATAAGCCAGCAGTGCCGTTCCCGCCGTCCGCGTCACCATCCATGCCGCACTGGCGCCAAGTCCGAGGCCGCCTGACGACTCCGCCGCCATCATTCCCAGCAGACCGTCCGCCGCCAGCTGCGCCGCAATTTCCTGCGGCGCGAGATTAACGCACGCGGCAAAGCTCTTTTCAGCCGTTTCCGCAAAGGTCGACTGATCATGAGTGAGTGCGATATCTTCGATCATGGTCATGCCTTGGGAAGGCGAAGGATGCGCTGGGCGATGATGCCCAGCTGGATCGCGCTCGCGCCGGCTTGGATCGTTTCCGCGCGGCTGCGCAGGTAGAGTTCGTCGAAGCGTGTGATCGCGCGCGCGGCGTGCGCTGACAAAGGCCGCGAAGCCTGCGCCAGCATATCGAGCGCGAGGGCTACCAGCCGTTGATGCGTTTCGCTCCAGTGCAGCTTGATAAGGCTTCCTGCGCTATTAAGCGCGCCACCCCGCGTCAACGACAACACAGTCCGCCGGACTAGCCGCCTGAGCACCTCGATATCCGAATAACAGGCCCCGATGCGCTGCTGGTAGACCGGAGTGTCCAGCAACGCCTTGAGCTTTGCATCATCGCGGCAGGTGCTGACCAGATGACGCAGTTCGTTCTCGAACAGCGACGCACGGTACATGCGGTTGATCGCCCGTTCGATTTCGAGAACCCGGCCGGCCCCGCCCCAGCCCTGATTGATGCCACCCAACACCGCATCTGCCGGCACCTTCACATTATCGAACAGCACCTCGCAGAAATTAGCGCGCCCGTTAATCTGCTCGATTTGCCGGACGCTTATGCCGGGCGTCTCCATCGCAACGATGAACATGCTCAGGCTCGCGTGGCGCTGCTCGGGATCGCCAGTCCTGGCCAGCACCAGACAGAAGTCCGAATGCTGCGCAAAGCTGGTCCAGATCTTCCGTCCCTCGATCACCCAGCCGTTGCCGTCCTGAATGGCACGCGTGCGGACCGAAGCCAGGTCCGATCCGGCCTCCGGCTCCGAAAACCCCTGGCACCACATGTCGTCCATGGACAGAATGCGCGGGAGGTAACGTCGCTTCTGTTCCTCGCTGCCGACTGCCAGGATGACCGGGCCAATCATGTCCTTGCCGATCCCGTTGAGACTATCCGGGATACCGACGCGCCCTAACTCTTCGTTGGCTACGAGTTGTTCGACAAGCGTTTGCCCCTGTCCGCCATATTCCTTCGGCCAGGTAAAGC
>JBFXHW010000148.1:0-6899 GCA_050176605.1 Sphingobium sp.
GCGAATGAAGTGAGAGGATTGAGCAGTGGCCGCTCCAGAAGATTTGGGTACGAAGAGTTCGACGGGAGAGGCAAGCGTCGCGGCGAGGACGGTTGACATCGAGAGTTTTCTCGACGGCGTGAAATTCGGACGGTTTCACTGGAAGGTGATGTTGATCTGCGCGCTGGCGATGATGGTCGACGGTTTCGATCTGGCTCTCCTGTCCTGGGTGCTGCCGAAGCTTTCGGATGACTTCGGAGTTCCACGAACCTCGCTGACGTGGGTGCTGATGACGCAACAGGCGGGAATGGTGATTGGCGCCTATTTCATTGCCCCGTTCGCGGACAGAATTGGACGCAAGCGCCTTCTGATGCTGTGTCTTGCCGTCGTGTCGGCGAGCTGTTTTATCACTATTTTCACAACAAGCGTGGCCGCACTCGCGGTCTGTAGGCTGCTCACGGGAATGTTTGCCAGTTCGGTGATCGCGAATGTGGTGGCGCTCGCATCTGAAATGGCACCGGCCAAACGCCGCTCGACGATGGTGACGATTGTGCTGGCAGGATCGATGCCCGGTGCGCTGCTCGGTTCGGGTATGCAAGCGTTTCTGCTTGAACCCTTCGGTTGGCATGTAGCCTTCTGGATCGGCACGGCCCTGCCGCTGCTGCTCCTGCCGATCATGTATTTCAAGCTTCCCGAATCCCCGAAATTTTTGGCGGCGCGGGATCCGTCGGACCCGCGTATCAAGGCAATCGTCGCAGAACTGATGCCGGAGGACCAGGATATCGAGATCGCTCGCGCCGCGCCGCGCGAAAAGAAGGATGGCGGTCTGACCCTGGTGACCGACCTGTTCCGCTCCGGGCTTGCGGTTCCGACGGTTCTGTTGTGGCTCAGCTTCGTCGGCAGCTTTGGCTTCATCAGCGCCGCGCTGTGGAAGACAACCGTGTTCCACGACATCATCGGGCTGGACTGGACGCAGGTTGGACTGGCGACTGGGCTGGGAACGATTTTCGGCGCCATCGGCATGGTTACGATCGGCGTGATGATCGACCGCTTCGGTTTCAAGGCGATCGTTCCCAGCTATTTCTTCATCGGCTCGCTAGGTGCGCTCGCGATGGGTCTGTTCGCTCCGGGGTGGGGCATGTATGTCGCACTGGCGGTGAATGCGATGACCCAGCATGCGGCGCACGCCGGTCTGGCCTCGATCGCGTCAACCCTCTATCCCACGCGCAACCGGGCGACGGGCGTCGGTTGGGCCTATGGCGCGGGTCGAATGACGTCGATTGTCGGTCCGATGTACGGCGTCATAGCGATCCACAACAACATGGGAGCGATCGGTTATTTCTTTCTGCTCGCTGCGCCGCTTGCCTGTGCCGCGCTCAGCATCTGGATATTGCTGACCATCCATCCGCTCAGGGCAGCGCACCGGGTCGGAGGGCATTAGGTCCGGGTCGGCTCCCAGCGGAGGAGACGCCTTACGGTTCCGCCGAAGATCGCGGCCTTGGCGTCGCGATCAAGCCGGTTGCTGTGCAGCAGCATGTCGCGGCTCTCGCTATAGAGGCAGCCGCGATTGCGCGTCGGCCCTCCGGCCTCCGCCATACGCAGCCGCGTATAGTCGCTTGCCCAAAGTAGCCGGTCCGGACCGAAAGCGTCTATCACGCGCTGAAGGTATGGCCAGACGTCGCTGAACGGATAGGCTTCCCGTGAAAGCAGTGGCAGGCCGCACAGCTTCACATTGACATGCGAAAACTCAGCGAGCGCGAGCAGGTCGTCGAGCTTGTCCCAGGGGTCGTCGCGCGCCGGTGATACCGGATGCTGGCTGACGCCGACATGATCGATGATAACGGTAAGGTCCGGGTGCCGCTCGATCACCGGGCGCATTGCCTTCGTCTGGCCGTGGGTGGAAAGAAAAAGCGGCAGGCCGATTTTCTCCGCGGCCTCGAAGCCCGCATCCATTCCACCGCCGGAAAAGGATGCGGAAAGCTCTGTCGTACGGAAATCGGTAACAAGCAGCCTACCGGCGGCCAGCCGCAGGTCCGCTCGCGCTCGCTCGACGGCCTCTGTCAATTCGGCTCCTGTCTTCATGAAGGTTTCCACACCAATGAAGCGATCGGGGTAATGGGTGAAGCAGGCGTCGATATAGGGCAGGGAGGCCACCACCAGCGTGGCATCCACACCGACGCTGTCCATCGCTTCCCGCGCGATTTCCACTGACAGCCGCAGTTGCACCTCTTCGGGCAGATCATCGGCGGGCGCGGGTGGCTTGGGTTGGTGAATCTGGGCATCGATGATTTCGAAGTCAGCGCTTTTCATGATGGCCTCTCGGTCAAATGCGGTCGCGGGCTGGACCGGAATGGGTGAGGATGTAAGTTGGTGATGTCAGCGTGATGTCGCCACTGCGCGATAGATGGCGCGGCCGCATGACGTGCAACAGATATCCTCCATCGCCGCTGGTGCTTCCGTTTCTGGGGCCGGATCAGGGTGCGGGTCGCCGCCACAGCATGCGCAGGACGATGGCATGGTGAAGCGGTCGAGCATTTCCAGCATCGCGTCCGTCCAGCCGACGCCGCAAAAGGGACACACCGCGCCCTCGTGCCGCGGCGTGCCGGTATCCGCCACGCCCGAAGTCTCGCTGTTTCCGTTGGTCATTTCAATGCAATCCCGGTCGACGCGAAATGAGATAGACCTCGTCGTTGAACCATAGGCCATTATGGCGCTGCAGCGCTTCTCTTGTGGCTTCGAGGTAGAGATCGGAGGATACCGCGCGCGCCAGCCGCTGATCCTCAATCTGCGCGACATAGCTGGCGGCGTTCCATGCGCCGAACAGCGTCGAGCTGCCGATATGGCGTCCCTCGCCGATCTCGGTAGGAAGCGTACGTACCTCATACCGGAACAGCGCCTCGTTGTCGGGCAAATCATGGAAATGGAAATCGCGGGCCGCTGGCCCGAGTTCATCCGCTACAGCCTGCATGATGCGCGCGCGGTCATCCGTGAACGGATTTTCGTCGGGCCAGATGCTGTGGATGATTTCCATGCCCGGATCCTCGCCAAAGCTTTGCACGCCCATCAGCTTGCCGTTGGGCCGGAGCGCCCTGACCAGCGGCGCGACGACCCGGGATGCCTTGAATTCCAACGGCGCACGGGCCCGGTAGGGCTGGGAAAGAAGGATGAAGTCGAAATCGGCTTTGGCATATCCACGCCTCGGCACGATCGGTTCCAGCATGAAGCCGTGATCCTTGCGATAGAGAATCAACACGACCGGCGTCTTGTAGACCGGATTGCCGCTGTCGGTTTCGATGTTCGTTTGCCAATGCCGTGCGAGAAAGGGTTCGAGCGCCGAAATTTGTTCCTCGAATTCGCCTGCGCTGGTGCCTTCGAGCGCAACCTCGTGCCATACCATTGCGCTCGCGCCGCTGGGACTGTCAGGCTGAAGCATCGGGGCCTCGCCATATTTCATGTTGGTCAGGACCAACACGGTTGCGCTGTGCTCGCGCAGGCGGTCCGGCATCTTTTCCAGCGTCAGCCGGATATTCTCCATGCTGATCTCCTTGGCCACCACATAGAAGGGTACCCAGGGATGACGGCGGTGCAGTCCACGCAGGATACGGGCGAGGGCAGTGCCATCGCCAGCGCCGCCGTCGAACAGGCGAATGGCCGGCGGGACGGGCTGCGTGTCAGAGAGTTCCTGGACGGCGCGGTCCGCGATGATCTGCTTTTCCGTCGTCGTGTTGACGAACATCAGATATTTCTGTCGGTTGCCGTAGAATCGGAAATCCTTCTGGCTGTCCAGTTCGGACCTCAGACCCCTTATGCCAGAGCGTAACGCAATTGCCGAGGCGCCGCCCTGTTCCTCGATGAAACGGTGCACGCGCTCTACCGTTTGCATAGTCACGCGGCCGCCCTGCTGAAGCCGGGCAACGAGTTTCCCGTCATTGACCGCAAGCCTGCCGAAGGTCGTCTGTGCCATCTGCATGCGCCGGCAGGCGTGTTCGATCTGTTCGAGAAGGGCTTCCGTATCGTTCATTGGTACCTGTCGACCGTCATCTGAACCGGACCCTACGCCGCCCGCATCACGCGCGTAAAGCGTCCGTCGACATAAATGAGAGGATCAACGTCTCCCGCGACGTGCACTTCCTTCACCTGGCCGATCACGATCGCATGCGTGCCATATTCGAGATGCTGCTGATATTCGCAAATGAAGCTCGCCTGCGATTCACGCAGAAAGGGCGTGCCGCAACAGGCCGAATCCCACCGCCCCTCACGAAACCTCTCCTCGCCTTTTGTTGCCCCGAAACAGGCATTGGCCACGGCGATCTGGTCGGCATGCAGGATGTTGATGCAGAAATTCGCGCCAGCCGTGAGCGGCAGATAAAGGCTCGCGCTCTTGTTGACGCACACCAGCATCGAGGGCGGATCCATGCTGAGTTCACTGACCGCGGTAGCGGTCATCGCCCAGCGATGGCCATCGTGCCAGGTTGTCACTACGGCGACGGCCTTTCCCAGCCGCCGCAACCCGGCCTTCAACTGTTCGGCGACGCTTGTGTCTTCGACCTCAAACGCTTCGACGTCACCCATCGCTCCTCTCCCGTTCTATTTTTTTCAATAGGCTCCGGCGTCGATCAGCGCCTGCCGGGCGTGCCGCCAGCTGTCCGAACCGGCGGGAAGGCCCACGTAGATGGTCGCGTGAACCAGTATTTCGCGGATTTCCTCCTTGGTCACGCCGTTTGCGAGCGCTCCGTTGATATGATTTTTCAGCTGGTCCGGACGGGACATGCCGATCAGCATCGCAATCGTCAGCATGCTGCGCGTCTTCCGGTCAAGGCCGGGACGGCTCCAGACATCGCCGAAGCAGAGGCGCGTCACCATATCCTGCAGCGGCTCCTGAAAATCGTCTGCATTGTCGAGGCTGGTGACACCAGGTTCCCCGAACATCTCGAACCGCATCGCGCGCCCGCGCTCGTAAAGGTCGTCCTTCTTCACAATCTTCTCCTCGGCAAGCTCTTTTTTGTTCAGCCAACTGCTTCGTAACGGACTTCAAGCGGCGTGGAAGCGAGTTCCGCGAGGCGCGGCGCCACTTCCTTGCCGACGAGCGTCAGGCTGTCCACCGTATCCTCATGACTGATTTCACCTGCCTGTCCCATCATCAGCAGGTGACCAAAGCCGCCCACTTCGTCGTTGAAGGCGGCAATCTGCTCATAGATATCGTCCGGCGTGCCGACGAAGAACAGCCCTGCCTCCATATATTCCTCGATGCTTCCGTCGACCGGCAGCGGTTTTCCGTTTCGCATGCGGGGTCGCATCGCCGCAGGTCCGGCCTGCAGCATGCGAACATTCGCCTCCACCGGATTGAAGCCCAGCGGGTTGCGGAACTGTGGATCGAGCCGCGCGGCGGTGAGGAAATAGCTCTTCATCGCCTCTGCCCGGCGCATCGCGGTTGGTCTGTCGTTCGCACAGGCAACGAGGCCAAGATAACCCAGCCGGTCAAGAGGAGCCTCGGTCTTGAACTCCTCCCGATAGGCATCGCGATACCCGCCGAACACGGATCGCGCGACCGCGCCGGAAAGGAAGGTGGTGCAGACATAGCCCATCTTGCCGTAGACCTTGGCGCTCGATCCGCTGGACGCGGTCATCCATATCGGCGGATAGGGTTTCTGAATCGGACGCGGCCACATGCTCGCGGTGCGATAATGGAAATATTCGCCTTCCCAGGAGAAATTCTCGCTTTCGTTGGTGAAGGCTTCCAGGATCAGGTCGTGCGCCTCCCAGAAGCGGTCCATAAAACCAGTCGGCTGCCGGTTCGACATGAACAGTTCATAGGCCGCACCCTTGACGAAGCCCATCTCGATGCGTCCGCCCGAGATGCAATCCGCCATCGAAATCTCTTCCGCGACCCGAAGAGGATTCGACCGGTTGGCGAGCGGGATACCGAGCGCGAGCAGCCGTGCGTTCTTGGTCTGCCGCGCCAATATGGAAAGCGTCGTCATGCAGCTCGTTGACATGCAGGTGGCGGCTGCATGATGCTCGTTGACCATGATATTGAGGCCTAGTTCGTCGGCCAGCATATATTCGTCGAGATAGCGGTTGAGGAGTTCACCCGCGACCACCGGATCGCAATGATGCTGCGGCAGGGTAACGCGCATGGACCCGGGCACAGAGAAGGCGGGATGGTAGGCCTGTTCGGTAAAATGCCAGATTTTCATGCTTCACTCCTGATTCTGGACGAATGCGGCAATGCGCGCCGCTAGCTTTTCTGGCTGGTCCGCGTGCACGCGATGCCCGGCCTCCGCGATCAGCTCTACCGTGGCCTGCGGCATGGCGGTGGCAAAGGCGTCGCGATAGACGGGATCGACGATGGCATCGTCGCTGCCCCAGAGGAGCAGGGTCGGACAGTCTATGCGGTGCAACCGTTCGCCGAGCTTTGGATTGCACATATAGGGCGTCCAGCCATAAAGGCTCAGAGCCTCGTCGTTCCGCATGAGGCGTTGCAGGCGATCTTCGGGCAATTTGGTCAGGGTGGCGAAGTCGCTGCCCAGCGGAGGTTCGCCAAGCTGAAGCCGCGCTCCCAGTTCCTGGCGCGACAACATGAAGATGTCGGCGACATGGCTTTCGCGGCGTTTGGCGGTCGGCAAACCCAGAGGGGACACGAGGGCTAGATGTGAGGCGCGCCGCGGATCCTTGGTCAGCATCTCGGTTGCAACCCACCCTCCGAAGGAGGTGCCGACAATCACCGGACGCTCCAGGGAGAGTATATCGAGCATATCGAGGTAGAAATAACCGAGGTCATCAACCCGGTTCATATGATCCGGCCGAGCCGATCCGCCAAACCCGGGATGGGTAGGTGCGTAAACCGTAAATTTGCGGGAAAGTTCACGCAACAGCGATGCCGCGCCTTCGGGCGCGTCCAGCCCGTGAAGGAAAATCAG
>JBFXHW010000149.1:0-6896 GCA_050176605.1 Sphingobium sp.
CTGGATATCGTCCAGCATGATGAGGAAAGTGCCGCGTTCCTCCGAGATAGGCATCGTCTTGATTGTACCCGGCGCCATAGCGAACATGATCGACACCTCGGCGGGCGGACGCTGGTCGTCACGCAACAGGTCGGCGCGCCGACCCGCCAGTTTCTGCACCGGTGGAAGCGGAACGCCGGCACTGGCGAGCGCCTTTTCGAGCGGGGTGCCCTTGTCCACCTCGGCCTTTATCTTGAGGGCGAGAGCCTTCGCCTTCACCGATCCCTCATGCAGGATATAATGCTGTGTAATGATCCCCTTGACCTTTTCGAGCGAAGGCGGGGCCGGCGCGACGATATCGGTGACGTCCAGCAGCGCATAGCGCTGGTCCGGCGATATCGGCGTGAATTGCGGATCATCGTCGGCCTCCATATCGAAAGCTGGCTTGAGCAGCGGCATGACATCCGGGCTCGCCCGATATTCGGGATTATCGGGACTTTGTCCGGTCGAAAGCAGCAGGGGCGAGGTTTCGACGGACAATCCGTTGTCCTTTACAGCTTCGTCGAATGTGCCGCCATTGGCGATGCCATCCTCAATCTTGGATATGAAGTCACGGAGCATCTGCTTGCGCTTCTCATTTCGCAGCGTGCTGACAATCTCCGGCTTCACGGAGTCGAGTGGTTTTGCGGCGATCCGCTGGATGCCGGTTACCTCGACCAACGCCCAGCCGAGCGGCAGCTTCACCGGACCGGCGATCTTGCCCTCGGCTGTTGCAAAAGCCAGATCGGCCGCCGCCGAGGATGCCTTGGTCGCGAAATCCGCCTTGGTGACGTCCTTGAAGGTCGCGACGGACAGCCCGTTGGCCTTTGCCGCGTCGACGAGCGTGGCGGCGCCAGTTGCCTTCTTCGCGGCGGTTTCCGTGGGCAGGATAAGCTGGGAAATGGTGCGTGTCTCGCGCGCGGCATAATCGGCCTTATGATCGGCGTAATATTTGGCGATTTCACTTTCCGGCGGGGCCGCCGCCGCGTCGAAACGGCTCACATCGACAAGGGCGTAGCGCAGCTTGCGCTGCTCCGGGATCGTATAGCGTTCCGCATTGCTGGCATAGAATTGCTTGAGTTGCTGGTCGGTCGGCTTGTCCTTGGGCAGGAAAACGGCCGACGGAATGGCCGCGATCCGGCCCGCGCGTGCCTCCAGCAGCAGTGACGCATAGGGCAGGACAAGGCTGTCCGTCAGTCTCGTCCCGAACCCGGCCGGTGCTGTCAGGAGCTGGCCAGAGAGCTGTTGGGAAATGTCATCGCGCAATGCCTGCTCGCTGACGCCCTGCGCAGAGAGCAATTGCCGGAAAGTGCTCTGGCTGAACTTGCCGGTCGCATCCTGAAAGGCGGGGAGCGAGGCTATCTGGGCATCGACCATGCGCTTGCTGACATGGATGCCCTGTTGCCGCGCGAATTCCTCAAGCGCGATCGTCGAAACGAGCTGGTCATATATATTGGGAATCGCGCCCATGGCGAGGAACTCGCCGATCTGCATGCCGGGATTTTCCCTGCGCTGTTGCTCGAACACCCGTTGGCTGCGGCTCTGCAGTTCCGATTCGGAGAGCGACTGGCTGCCGATCCGGGTCGACGATCCGCCGCCAAAGGATGTGAGCGAACCGAAGCCGCCGGTGCTGGTGACGTCGCCCGCCGCAAAGGCAAAGGCGACCAGTGCCAGAAAGAGGAGAGCGAACAATGCGCCGAATTTCGATCCGATGATGCGGCGAAGGAAGCTGATCATGACGTGTCCCGGATGGGCGAATGCCCAAAAGCTGAAAATATGTGCCGCTTTAGGAGCAGTCGCCCCGTCCATCAAGCAGGGACTGGACTTTGGGGCAGGAGGAGCTATCGCCTCGCGGCAGGAGCGCAGTGAAACCTTGAGGAGTGACTATGGGCCGGAAGATGCTGGTCGTCGGCAACTGGAAGATGAACGGCCTTCGTGCCCAGTTGGGCGAGGTGGAAGCGATCGGCGCGGTGGCGTCCGCCCATCCCGGTGTCGAGGTCGGGCTGTGCGTTCCCGCGACGCTGATTGCCGCCGCCGCCGAAAAGGCGGGAGCCGCCTTCATAGGCGGGCAGGATTGTCATCAGAAGGAGAGCGGCGCGCATACGGGATGCCTGTCCGCCGCGATGCTCAAGGAGGCAGGCGCGACCTCGGTGATCGTCGGCCATAGCGAGCGGCGCACCGACCAGCATGAAAGTAGCGCCGATGTTGCCGCCAAGGCCCTTGCGGCGAAGGCCGAAGGGCTCAACGTGATTCTGTGTCTGGGCGAAAGCCTGGAAACACGCGATGCGGGCAAGGCGGTGGATTTCGTTGTGTCTCAGCTCGACGATTCCCTGCCGAATGGTGCGACGGCAAGCTGGCTGTCGATCGCCTACGAACCGATATGGGCGATCGGGACCGGGCGCATCCCGACGATGGAACAGATCGCCCAAATGCATGGAGCGATTCGCGACAGGCTGCGGACGCTGATCGGTGCCGAGGCCGACGCCATGCGCATCCTTTATGGCGGATCGGTCAACGCGGACAATGCGGCGGAGATATTCTCGCTGGAGGATGTCGATGGCGGCCTTGTCGGTGGCGCGAGCCTTTCCGCCGCGAAATTCGGACCGGTGATCGAGGCCGCTGGCTAAGGGATCGGCGTGCGGTTGAACAGCGCGCGCTTCCAAGCTAAGGGCAGGGCAATAGTCGCATCCAGCATACGGACCGGAAAATAATGTTCACCTTCCTCCTCGTGGTTCAGGCCATCATTGCCGCCTGCCTTGTCACTGTTATCCTGATGCAGCGGTCGGAGGGCGGTGGGCTCGGCGTCGGCGGCAGCCCGGCCGGCTTCATGTCGGCGCGCGGCGCGGCCGATTTCATGACCCGTACCACCACGATACTCGCTTCGCTTTTCGTGATTCTCAGTATCGTGCTCGCGGTAATGGCGTCGGTGAAACATGCGCCGTCGCAGATCGACACATCGCTGGTGAAGGAGGCTCCGGCGGGTACTCCGGCCGCGCCTGCGGCTCCCGCCTCAGGCGATCCTCTCGCCGGTGCAGCGCAGAGCGTCGACCAGCCGTCAAACGGCGCCGTGCCGCTCGCGCAATAAACGCGTAACGCAAAACGCTTTCAGGCGGGCATCGAAAAATATTTGCGGGCGCGCGGTAACGCGTGCTTGCCCTTTCTCATGAAACAGGGTTAAGCCTTCACTCCCATGGCGCGGTATATTTTCATCACCGGCGGCGTGGTCTCCTCGCTTGGCAAAGGTCTTATGGCCGCCTCTCTTGCAGCATTGCTGCAGGCGCGGGGATATCGCGTGCGCATCCGCAAGTTCGATCCCTATCTGAATGTCGATCCGGGCACCATGTCGCCCTATCAGCACGGCGAGGTCTACGTGACCGACGACGGTGCGGAGACCGACCTCGACCTCGGCCATTATGAGCGTTTCACCGGGGTGTCGGCGCGCCAGTCCGACAATGTGACGCAGGGCCGCATCTATCAGACGATCATCGCCAAGGAACGGCGCGGTGATTATCTGGGTGCCACGGTGCAGGTGATTCCGCATGTCACTGACGAAATAAAGGCCTTCGCGCTTGCCGAGACCGAGGATCTAGATTTCATCCTGTGCGAAATCGGCGGCACGGTCGGCGATATCGAGAGCCTTCCGTTCATGGAGGCGATCCGCCAGCTCCACAATGATCTGGGGCGCGGCCAGTCGATCTTTGTCCATGTGACGCTGGTGCCCTATATTGCGGCAGCCGGAGAGCTGAAGACGAAGCCGACGCAGCACAGCGTGCGCGAACTGACGAGTCTGGGCATACAGCCGCATATCCTGCTCTGCCGGTGCGAACAGCCCTTGCCGGATAGCGAGCGCTCCAAGATCGCGCTTTTCTGCAATGTACGGCCAGAGGCGGTCATCCCGGCGCTCGATGCGCCCAACATCTATTCGGTTCCCGCGCAATATCATGCGGAGGGGCTTGACGAAGAGGTGTTGCGCGCCTTCGGAATCGAGAACGCGCATGATCCCGATCTCGGATCCTGGATCGACATCATGGATCGCCATGCAAACCCGGAAGGTGAGGTGACAATCGGTGTGGTCGGCAAATATGTCGGCCTGCCCGATGCCTACAAGTCGTTGCATGAGGCGCTGGTTCATGGCGGTCTCGCCAACCGGGTGAAGGTCAATATCAAGTGGATCGACGCCGAGCTGTTCGAGCAGGAAGACAGCGACATTGCCGCCCAGCTCGAACCGATGCACGGTATCCTTGTGCCCGGCGGATTCGGCGTGCGTGGATCGGAAGGGAAGATCGCCTCTGTCCGTTTTGCCCGCGAACGCGGCGTACCGTTCTTCGGTATCTGTCTGGGCATGCAGATGGCATGCATAGAGGGCGCAAGGAATACGGCGGGCATCGAGGCAGCCTCCACTACCGAGTTCGGAGAAACCGCCGAACCCGTGGTCGGCCTGATTACCGAATGGATGAGTGAGGAGGGGCTTCAGAAGCGCAGCGCAGACGGCGATCTGGGGGGAACGATGCGGCTCGGCGCATATCCGGCAAGACTGTCAGGCAACAGTGTCGTGGCCGGGATATATGGCACCGAAGACATCAGCGAGCGGCACCGACACCGCTATGAGGTGAATGCCGGTTACCGCGAACCGCTGGAAAAGGGGGGGCTGCTTTTTTCGGGTATGTCTCCGGACGGAACCTTGCCGGAAATCGTCGAACGGCCCGATCATCCCTGGTTTATCGGAGTGCAGTTTCACCCCGAACTGAAATCGAAACCCTTTGATCCGCATCCGCTTTTCGCCAGCTTCATCGCGGCAGCCGTCAAACAGAGCCGGCTCGTGTGAGCTGCAAAACTTGCATTGGAAAAATTAGACGATAGTTTCGCGCGCATCACGAGTCGTCTCACGAGAACGCGCATGAGCCTGAGGACGAAATCAGCGAAATAGGCATGAAGGGCCGGGAGTCGATCAGGACTCCTGGCCCTTTGCATTCGAGGTAGGAGAGGGAAGCGGGGGAGCAGGTAACTGCCCCCCGTTTCTATGGTTGAGGATCAGGCAGCCGACTTGTCACCGTTGATCTCAACGAGCTGTCCGCCGTTGATCGCGATCTTCTTCGGCTTCATCGCCTCGGGCACCTCACGCACCAGTTCGATGACCAGCAGGCCATCCGCAAGATTGGCATTTTCCACGCGCACGAAATCCGCCAGCTCGAAGCGGCGCTCGAAGCTGCGATTGGCGATGCCGACATGCAGGAACTTGGCGCGCTCGTCATTGCTGACCTCGGCCTTGCGGCCTGCCACCTGGAGCAGATTCTGCTGCGCGACGATGTCGAGTTCATCTTCGCGGAAGCCGGCGACGGCCAGCGTCACGCGATATTTGTCCTCGGAAAGGCGTTCGATGTTGAACGGGGGATAATTGTCGCCCGGGTTGGCACGCGCGCTGTTCTCTATGAGGTCGAACAGGCGATCGAAGCCGACGGTGGAACGACGATAGGGGGTAAGGTCAAAACTACGCATAAGATCAAATCCTCTTGTTGAGCGAGTTGAACATTTGCCGGCCCCGTCAAGGCGTCCGGCGATTTGCGTCCGTCACAGCATGTGCCCGGACAATCCTTATCTAGGAGAAGGAAAAACCATTTCAATGGGCAGGCGATGCGATAAATTGGCGTGTGTGAAGGCACGGTTTATAAATGGTTCATGTTGGCGTGTCATATGCTCTTCCCGGACCTTTTGATTTGACATCCAGTAACCGCAACTCTTCAAGACAGTGCAGAAAGTTCGTCCGATTTCCAGACCCATCCGCTTGAACCGGTATCTTGCCCTGACCGCCGCGCTCGCCCTGGTTGCCTGTGGTGGAGGGGGTTCGTCCGGTACGCCTTCGCCAACTCCGTCACCCTCTCCGTCACCTTCCCCGACGCCTACTCCGACGCCGGGCGCCACAACGCCCTACAGTCTGGTCTTCTCGACACTTCTGGATGGTGCTTCGGGCACTACCTATGAGATGACGCGCGATATTGCGATCGATGCGCAGGGCTTCATCTATGTGACCGGCGGGACGACCGCGCCGGATTTCCCGACAACTCCAAAGGCCTATGACCAAGTCTTCGGCACCGGCGGAACCGCCGTGGGCGCCCAGGGGCCGGGTGACATATTCGTCACCAAGATGACGCCGACGGGCCAGATTGTCTGGTCGACATTCGTCGGCGGGCCGAATTACGACCGGGCCTATGCCATCCGCGTGGGAACGGACGGTTCCGTCTATATTGCCGGGCGCGCCGGCCCCGGCTTCCCGACCACGCCGGGTGTCGTCCAGCCGGCATTCGCCGGGGATAATGGCGACACGTTCAATTATGGCCAGCAGGATGGCTTCGTCGCGAAACTGAGCGGCGACGGCGGCAATCTGATCTGGTCGACCTATATCGGCGATGCAGGTGGCGCTTTCCTGCGCGACATGGATATCGACAGCCAGGGGCGGCCTTATCTCGCGGTGGTGAATATCAATCAGCCCATGACGCAATTCATAACGGCCAATGCGTGGCAGACGACGCGCAAGGACGCCAAGGAGGGGGCCTATATCCGTCTGAGCGCGGATGCGAAGCAGGTCCAATATGGCACCTATTTCGGGGCATCCGGCAGCGCGGCCTCCGGCGATTCAACCGGCGTTGCTTCGATCCGTGTCGCGCCGGACGGTTCGGTCGTGGTTGCGTCGGTCGAGCGCGGCACCAATTTCGCCACTACAAGCGGGGCGTTCCAGCGCGACAATAAGGGTGGGTCAGATCTCATCGTCATGAAATTTTCGCCTTCCGACCAGATTTCCTTCGCGACCTATCTCGGCGGATCGGGCGATGAGGAAATCGAGACGCATTTGCTGGCGATCGACAATTCCGGCCGCATCTATG
>JBFXHW010000150.1:0-6868 GCA_050176605.1 Sphingobium sp.
AGCGGGATCGGACCAAGCGTTTACGATACCCTGCCGCTTCACCCGCGCCTCATAGGCATCGGGGACGATATCCCGGAATTCTGAAAGCAGCGGACCCTGAATGTAATCCTCCTGGCTCGATGTGAGCACCACCGGGATATTGAGGATCTTTGCCGCACGCGCCAACGCCAGCGTGAGACGGCTGACCCGTTCCACGTCGAGCGTCTTGACGAGCTGCATCGTGCCGATCTGATGATCGATCAGAACGAGTACGGAATCCTCGGGACGAAAATAGGGACGATTCGACACTGTCACTCTCCTGCCTGTTTGAATGCATGGAGTATCGGCTTTTCGCTCCCTTGCGATAAGACAGAAAATAGATGACATATTGTCTTTCATATGGAGACAATATGGACCGGATCGATCGCCTGCGCGCATTCATCCACGCCGCCGAAGCCGGAAGCTTCGCGGCCGCAGGAAGGCGCCTTTGCCGTTCCCGCGACAATGTGAGCAAGCTGGTAGCCGATCTCGAAGCCGAGGTCGGCCGTCCCCTGTTCGCGCGGAGCACGCGCCTCATCCGGCTGACCGAGGCGGGCGAGGCCTATCTTGCCGAAGCGCGGCCGCTGATCGAAGCGTTCGATCGTCTCGACGATTCGGTCCGGCAGCAGAAAGCACCGCTGTCAGGCAGGATCGCGCTGCACGCACCGACGAGCTTCGGCCTGCAGGTACTCGCGCCACTGGTTGGCACATTTCTCGCGCGACATCCGGGCGTCTCGATCGACCTCAGCCTGGAAGACAGGCCGCAGACGCGGCTGCCGCCGGGAATCGGCCTCGCGCTGCGGATCAGCGACGCGCCGCCCGCCGGTTACCACATAACCTCCATCGGCCCCGTGCTTCGTGGGCTGTTCGCCGCGCCCGCCTATCTGGCTCAGGCGGGGACACCATCGCACCCGATGGACCTGTCCGGCCATCGCTGCCTCCACTATGCCCATCTCGATCGCGGAGAGCGCTGGTCGCTGTTCGACGGACCACTCTGCGAGCGCGTCGACATCAACGGGGGGCTGTCTTGCAACACCGGTCTCGCCCTCGCCCATGCCGCCGCGGCCGGAGCAGGCATTGCCATATTGCCTCATTTCACCGCGCTGCCGCTGGTGGCAGAGGGCAGGCTGGAGACCGTGCTTGAACGCTGGCGGCCTGCGCAACTGACTCTCTTCACGCTGATCCCGGCGACGGATCGCCCGCACCGGCGGATTACGGCCCTGCTTGATTTCCTGACCGAACATGTCGCAAAGATGCTGACATCCTCCCAATCGTCCGGCGTTGCGGCAGGTTGACCATCAGCGGAGCCCAGCAGGCACATGCCCCCAAAGAATCCCCAGGATGCAGGCGAGAACGACTTTCAACTGATGATGGCGCCAGGGCACCTGCTGAGGCGCAACCATCAACGCTCCTATGATATCTTCACGAAACTGGTCGGATCTGATGTCACGCGACAGCAGATCGCGCTGCTGATCGCGCTGGATCAGGCACCTGGCGCCTCGCAGAACGACCTTGTTGCCCATACCGGCTTCGACAAGAGCACGCTCAAGGAAATGATCGGGCGTATGGTGACCAAGGGATGGGTCGAGCGCGAACGCCACCCCGAGGATTCGCGCGCATGGATGATGCAGGTGACGCCCCAGGGGAAGGCCATGCTCGACGGGCGCATGGACAAGCTGCGCGCGGCGCAGGAGGAAATACTGGCACCACTCCCTCCCGACCTGCGGCCTGTCTTCCTGCGCTGCCTCAGGATATTGATCGGCCTCGAACCCACCTGAAGCGCCAATGGCTGTCCGCCCACGCTCAAACGGCTTTGTGTATCCATTATGATAATGTGGCCTGAGCGCAACAGCAGTGCGGTACCACCGGTCCGCCAAACGTCGGCGCGACAAGGCTGCCAATAGCCGCGGTCGACCGCCGAATTACCCACAACCACCTTATTTTAGGTCATAATATCGCTCGCACTGTGCGCGTCGCTTCAGGTGGTGTCATCCCTCAAAGCGCCAATAGCCCTCAATCGCCAGCGCTCTTAGCTTACCAGAAAATCAAATAGGACGTATCGCTCCCAATTGACACACTATTTGCCCAATGGCATAAGTGCATACAGATTTTAACAGAAACGTCGGCTCCGTTTTCGCGGAGCGATTGAGGGGAGGAAGTCATGAAATCGAGAGTTGGTGCACTTTATGCATCCTTGAGCGTCATCGCGCTGTCGGCGCCGGCGGCCGTTTATGCGCAGTCGTCCGATGAGAATACCGGATCAGGTATCGCCGATATCGTCGTGACCGCGCAAAAGCGCTCAGAGAGTGCGCAGAAGACGCCCGCCGCGGTTACTGCGGTGAGCGGCGACACCCTTGTGAAGTCCGGCGTCTACAACCTTGAAGCAGCCCAGGAGCTGGTTCCTGGCGCACGCTTCCATCAGGAAGGCAATACGACGCAGGTGTTCCTGCGCGGCATCGGCTCCAACCTTGACTTTGCCAATGTGGAGCCTTCGGTCGCATTCAACTTCAACGGGGTCGCGATCCCGCGCGAGGCAACCAGTGTACCGATGTTCGACATTGAGCGTTTCGAGGTCCTGCCCGGCCCACAGGGCACGCTCTATGGCGGCAACGCCATTGGCGGTACGGTCAACGTCAGCTTCCGCAAGCCGGAATTCACTCCAGGGGGCAGCGCCACGCTGGAAGTCGGCAATTATTCGCTGATCCACCCAACGCTTGTCGGCAATGTGCCGCTGTCCGAACAGCTCGCGCTGCGCGTCGGTGTCGATTATACCTATCGCAAGGGCTTCATGAAGACAGGCTCGGATTCGAAGGACGATATCGCGGCCCGCATCGGCCTGCTCTATCAGCCAAACAGCGATTTCAGCTTCTACTGGTGGGGGGCGACCACCCATAAATATGGCCATACGCCGAACCTCGTGAACAAGGGCTCGCAGCCTACATTCGACGCAGCGGGCAACCTGACCGGTTTCGTCTTCTCGAAAAACGCCTTCCTGCTCGATCCATGGAACGACCTGCGGCCCGGCCCGTTGGCGGTCACCGCACCCTTCGGCCAGCCGAACGCGTCGGACCAGAGCTATCACAACTGGATGACCGGCGCGCAGATCGAGGCCAAGCTGAGCGACAACATCACGCTTACGGACATCCTGGGCTATGTCTATCTGGATGCCGAAACCAAGGACTACTGGCTCGGCGCCATCCCGGCCTACAAGCTCGACCAGTATCGCAACCTGAGCAACGAATTGCGTTTGACCGGTGACAGTGGCCCGCTGCAGTGGCTGGTCGGCGTGTTCGCCTATCGCAATGTCGGACATGGCCGTGGCGTCGTCGGAACCGCGACCGGAAGCCCGAACGGCCCCGCCATTCCGGGTACGCCATTCCCGTTCGATTCCTCGCACGTCGACCGCAACCTAAAGCGCGGCGCAGCAGTCTTCGGACAGGCGACGTACAGCATCACGGATGCCTTGCGCATCACGCTGGGGGCCCGGTACGGCGTCGACAGCAGAAAGGCGCGAGGCCGCTCGCTGGTTGATCAGACCACACCCTATACGTTCGATCATAATTTCAAGCGGTTCGATTACAAGGCCGGGTTCGAATATGATGTGGCCAACCGCATCATGATCTATGCCACTTATCAGACCGGATATCAGCCGGGCACGTTCAACGAAGTCGACGTGCTGCCGAGCGGCGGATCGAACCTGGTCAAGAGCGGCAAGATGAAGGGCATTTCCGGCGGCTTCAAGTCACGCTTCCTCGACAACAAGCTTCAGATCAACGACGAGGTCTTCTACTACGTCTATAACGACCTCGCGATCCAGGCCTATGACGCAAGCAAGCTGTTCAACGAGATATTCAACGCCGACAAGGTGACGATCCCGGGCAATCAGCTCGACATATTGTTCGAGCCGACGCCGGACACGAAGCTCAACTTCTCGGTCAGCTACATCCACGCACGCAACAAGGATTTCATCACCCCGACCGGCCAGAATTACAACGGCCTGTCCGGTCCTTATGCGGCGGACTGGACGATCAACGCCGGCTTCAGCCAGGATTTCCATATGGGCTCCGGCTACATAACGGCGGCGGCAGACGCCTATTATGAGAGTGGCTGGTGGGCCGACTTCGTTCACAACCCGGGAACGAACCAGGATTCCTATGTGAAGCTCAATGCGTCGATCACCTATTATTCCGACGACGGGCGCTGGAACGTCGGCATCTGGGGCAAGAACCTGACCGACGAGGCGGTGATCGCGGCAACGGCAGCCGCCGGCATTCCCGGCCCGGCCACGGCCTATATGTCACCGCCCAGGACCTACGGCCTTCGCGCGGGCTTCAACTTCTGACGTGGGTAAAATGCTCGAAGGAAAGGTCATCATCATTACCGGTGCCGCTGGCGGCATCGGCTATGGGGCGAGCCGCGTTCTCGCTGCACACGGGGCGCGGCTCGTCCTTACGGATGTCGACAGGCAAGGCGGCGAGGCTCTCCTCGCCGACCTTTCCGCAGCCGGACATGACGCGATATTTCACCCCGCAGACCTTGCGTCCGAGAGCGATATAGAAGGGCTTGTCGCGAAGGCAGTCAGCCACTTCGGTCGCCTCGACGGCGCGTTCAACAATGCTGGTGTCGAACAGAAGAACAAGCCGGTCGACGAACTGACGCTGGAGGAATGGGACAGGGCGATCCGTATCGACCTGACCGCCGTTTTCCTCTGCATCAAATATCAGGTTAAGGCGATGCTGGGCAGTGGCGGCGGGGCGATCGTCAACACGGCATCCTCGCTCGGCCAGGTGGCGATACCGGGCGCGAGCGAATATGTCGCGGCCAAGCACGGCGTCGTGGGTCTGACCAGGGCCGCCGGGGCCGACTATGGAGCACGCGGCATCCGGGTCAACGCGGTCCTGCCGGGCATCATCAAGACGCCGCTCATTGCCCGGCTGCTGGAGGAACCTTCCTTTGCGGCGATGGCCGGAAAGCTGCTCGCCCGCCACCCGATCGGCAGGTTCGGCGAACCCGCCGAGATCGGCGAGGCGGTTGCGTGGCTGCTTTCCGACGCAGCATCGTTCATGAACGGCGCCGCCGTGGCTTGCGACGGCGGATATCTCTCCATCTGAAAGGATCTTATTCTCATGTACGCCCTGTCCTACGCCATTCCCGTCAACCCCGAAGGTGTCGAGCCGACACTGAGCAGAGAGCAGGTTTGGCGCGGCCTGGTCATGAAGGCAGAAAACGCCATGCCGTTCGTCGACGGCATGACCCAGTGCGACGTGCTGGAGCAGACCGAGACCACGATCGACCGCGTCGTTACCTTTCGCGGGATGCAGCATAAGGAGCATATCACGCTGAAGGCGCCCATTCAGGTCAGTTTTGCCCGCATGGACGGCACCGGGTGGATCGACAACACCATCAGCGAGTCGGAAATGGGCCTGCTGCTGACCTTCACCTTCGGTCTGACCTTTCCGGGCATCGCGGAAAATTCGCCGGAGGAAAAGGCGCATGGAGACAGCGTGCGCGGCGCCTATGTCGGTGCGGTTCAAGGCACGCTGAACCGGGTTCGCCAGATGGTACAGGACGGAGAATTGTAATGGCGACCGAACTGCTTTCCAAGGAAGGTCCGGGCATCGGCGTCGGCGACTGGCCCGCCGCCTTTTTCAAGGACGCCGACCTGTTACATCTGCCCACATTGCTGAACTGGTTTACGGAGGATGTCGACCTGCGCCTCGCCAACATGCCGCCAATCATCGGGCGCGAGGGAGCCGAACAGGCATTCGAGCAATTCTGGTCCACACTGAACGGGATGAGCCACAAGCGGGAACAACTGGTGATGGACGGCAATTGCGCCTTTCAGGGCAGCATCGTCACCTACACAAGGCTCGACGGAAAACAGGTTTCCATGCCGGTCGCCAGCCATTTGCGGATCACGGACGAAGGGCGATGCGATCGCCTCTGGATCTACATCGATCTGGCGCCGCTATTTTCGGAGGATTGAATGGCGTTTTCTGACCGTCTTCGCGGCAAGACCTGCATCATTACAGGGTCGGGTGGAAGCATCGGCCGCGCGGCCTGCCTGCGCTTCGCGGAGGAAGGCGCGAATGTCGTGGGCGTCGACATCGCAGCGCCCGGCGCGGAGGAGACGGTGCGTCTCGTTGAGGAGGCCGGTGGCACGATGATCTCCGTCCACCCGGCCGACCTCACCGACAAGGCGGCATGCGACAAGGTTGTTGCGGCCGCGGTCGAACGTTTCGGCGGCATAGACGTACTCTTCAACAATGGCGCGATGGCCTATTTCGCCTGGATCGAAGACATGACCGACGAGATGTGGACCAAGACGATCAACGAGGAATTGAACCTCGTGTTCCTTATGACCCGGGCCGCCTGGCCGGAACTCAAGAAGAAGGGCGGCGCCATCGTCAACACCGCGTCGCTTTCCGCGTGGGCAGGCATCGAACTGCTCCCCGGACTGGCGCACACCGCAGCCAAGGGAGGCGTGCTCGCAATGACCCGTCAGTTCGCGATGGAAGGACGAAAGGTCGGCATCCGCGCCAACAGCGTTTCGCCCGGAACGATCGAGACCAACCAGACACGGTTCATCCTGGAGGATCCGGAGTGGAGCCGTATCCAGCTGGGCCGGGCCATGATCAATCGCATGGGCCAGCCCGAGGAGGTTGCGGCCGCAGTAGCGTTCCTCGCCAGCGATGACGCGTCATACATCACGGGTGCGGATATCGCGGTCGATGGCGGCGTAAGAGCCTGGTGAAACCCGCCCACGTGGGAGGAGGAGAGATACGGTGAAGAACGCCTGGATACTTGAACGCTTCGCGGCCGTCGACCGCAAGGACATTGACGGCTTCAT
>JBFXHW010000151.1:0-6811 GCA_050176605.1 Sphingobium sp.
GCAACACCAATGCGCTGTTGTTCATCAACACCGTCACCACTTCCTATAATATGGTCTATCGCCGGCATGACGGCTCGATCGGCTGGGTGGAACCGCGGAGTTGACCGCTTTTTAACCGGTTCGCCGCTATAGGCTCCGGCGTAGCAGGTTGACGTGGCTCGCCTCTAAGCCTATGGCGCGCCGAACCTCGAAATGGGCAGGCGCGGCAACGCGTTTTTATTCCGCGTCGCGATAATTACCGGCGTCGCACGATCAGAGCAGATTCATGACCGATTTCCACGACCTTCTCGTCCATGAAACCGTGTCCACAAAAGTAACGGTTTCGGGCAAGAAACAGCTGTTCCACAAGATCGCCGACATGGCGGCCGCGGCCTATGGGCTGGCGGCGGACGAGGCCTATGAACGGCTGATGGAGCGGGAACGCATCGGTTCGACCGGCTTTGGCGGCGGGATCGCCATTCCGCATGCCAAGATCGACGGGCTGGACAGGGTCTATGCCGTCGTGCTGCGGCTCGAAACGCCGCTGGCTTTCGATGCGGTGGACGACATGCCGGTCGATATCATCTTTTCGCTGCTGTCGCCGACCGAAAGCGGGGCCGAGCATCTGAAGACGCTCGCGCGCGTCTCCCGCTATCTGCGCAGCGGGCAGAACGCCGCGCGCATTCGCGGTGCTGGGTCCGACGAGGCGCTGTTCGCGCTGCTGGCGGGGGCCGAGGCGCGTGACGCCGCCGCCTGAGGGCGCGCAACCCGCGCCGCCGCTGGGTGAGCAGGCCCATTTTCGCGCGCTGGAGCGGCTTTATGATTCCGCACCGATCAACCGGCTGTTCACCTCGCATCTGACGATCGCCGAGGCCGGGCACGCGACGATAGAATTCATGGTCGACGAACGCGTCTATCATGCCGCCGGGGCGGTGCACGGCACGATCTATTTCAAGATGCTGGACGACGCCGCCTTCTATGCCGCGAACAGCCTGGTCAGCGACCGCTTCCTGCTGACCACCGGTTTCAACCTGCTGTTCACCCGGCCGCTGCGGTCTGGCAGGGTCAGGGCGGAGGGGCGCTGGCTCAGTGGACGCCGCCGCGTCTATGTCGCGGAGGCCTCGCTGATCGACGAAAGCGGGGAGGAGGTCGGTCGCGGCACCGGAACCTTCATGCGCTCGCAATATGAGCTGTCGGGCCTTCCGGGCTACAGCGTGGGCGGCTGAGGCGCACCGGAACGCTGAAATGACCGGGCGGATATCCAGCAGGTTTCTTGTTCAGGCGCTGATCCGCCGGGTGGAGGTCGAGGGTGGATTCGCCGCAATATTGCATGTCGGCGACCCCGACTCGGGCTCCATAATGGTACAGTTGATCGATCGTCGCGCGCCGCAAATCCAGCTGCTGGAAAGAATTCCCGACTTTTCCGGAGGTTACCGGCTGGAGCCGGTTGCCCCACAATATAGTGATGATCCGATGGAAATGGCACAATATGTTGATCGTCGCATCAAGGCCGACCGTGACATGTGGCTCGTCGAACTTGATGTCGCGAATGCGCAACAGTTGGCCGACGAAATATTAATCATTGGTTGACAACTGCGTCCGGCTTCCCGATAGGCCGCGCCATATCGCTCACGCGCAGGTTGCCGCAATCCGTCCACTGGGGGACCGGGATCGGCAAACACGCAGACGGGGGGCGGACCGGCGTCTGACAAGATAAAAGAGGATGCGACGCCCGGGCCGACCAACCGCATAAAAATGAATCTACATGCGTTTCAGGTTGAAGGCCGCCTCTGTGGCGGCATGTGCCTTGTTGTCTGTCGCCGCGACTTCGTTCAGCGGCGTTTCCATGGCGGACGAGACCGTTCCCCATGCAGCCGCGGATATTTCCGCTACAACCGTTCCTTCCAGTCGAGCCGCCGATGCGTCCGGCGTTCCGTCAGTGGCATTCGCGCCCTATCGTGAGGTCGTGCAGCCCCTGCCCGACATCGTCACGCCTTCGGGCGAAGCCGTTATCAGCGTTCCGGAAAGCGGCCATGGCTCGCTTGCCGCGATGGTCGCGGCCACCAATACCAGTTCGCCGCTGGGCGAGCAGGAACAGTGTCTCGCCACCGCGATATTCTATGAGGCGAGGAGCGAGAGCCTCGAAGGCCAGCTCGGGGTCGCCCGCGTGATCATCAACCGTGCCGACTCGCACCGTTTCGCCAACAGCCTGTGCGGCGTGATAAGCCAGCCGGGCCAGTTCAGCTTCGTGCGCCGTGGCAAGATTCCGGCACCCCGGACCAGCCGCCCCGCCTGGAAAACGGCCATTGCCGTTGCCCGCATCGCGCTGGCCAACAGCTGGGACAGCAGTGTCGAGGGCGCGCTCTATTTCCATGCGCGGCGCGTGTCGCCATCATGGCGCCGCATGCGGATCGCCGCGATCGACAATCATATCTTCTATCGCTGACGATACGGGCCGGGGAAGCCTTGCTTCCCCGCCACGCGGTCAGAAGACCGGTCCCTGAACCGGTTTCGATTCCGACGCGCCCTTTTTCGCATTGTCCAATATGTCAATGATGGCCTGGCTGCGGCCGTCGCGTACCGCATAGTCGCGTGCCGACATGCCGGCCAGCGTGTCGCGCTTGCTGGGGCTCGCGCCCTTGCTGACGAGCAGACGGATCATTGGCGTGTCGCGAAGCTGAACCGCCCGGATCAGCGGTGTTTCACCACTGCTGTTGGTCTTGTCCACCTGCGCCCCGTGATCGAGCAGTATCTCCGCACCTTCTATGAAGCGGAGCCGCGTCGCGAGCATGAGCGGCGTGGTCCCCTCATTGTCGGTCAGGTTGGGATTGGCGCCCTTGCCCAGCAGGAAGGTCAGCCAGGTCGTGTCGCGCTTGTCGACGACGATATGCAGCGCCGTCTCCCCGGTACTCAGGTCGCGCGTGTTGACCGTGGTCGATCCGGGCCTGCCGATGATCTCCATCACCTTTGCGCCGTCGCGATCGCGCACGGCCTTCAGAAAATTATAGCTGTCGGAAAATTGCGCCGTCGCGACAGCGGGGAACATCAGTATTGCCAGCAGACCGGCCGTCACGGATTTCCGCCAGCCGCGATTCCTGCCGCGCGGTGAAAAGGATTGAACTCTCATGACCCCCTTATGCCGCCTATTATCTGTCATTTGCAATTGCCAATGGCGGTCTAACACGGCATTGCTGGCGCCGCGATGAACGACAAGACGATTTTGGTTCTCGGCGCGGCGCTGGCCCTGCTGGCGGGGTGCGGCGCAAAGAGTGGCGGCGGAGAGGAAAGCGCGACGGTTGGGGGCGATCTGACGGGCGCGCGGATCGGCGGGCCGTTCACCCTCACCGATCAGGATGGGCAGAAACGGAGCTGGAGCGATTTTCAGGGGAAATATCGCCTTGTCTATTTCGGCTACAGCTTTTGCCCCGATGTATGCCCGATCGACCTTCAGCGCATAGCGCAGGGTTTTCGCCTGTTCGAGCAAAAGGCGCCGGAAAGGGCGGCGAAGGTGCAGCCCATCTTCATCACGCTCGATCCGGAGCGTGACACGCCCGCGGTGGTGAAGACCTATGTATCCGCCTTTCACCCCAGGCTGATCGGGCTTACCGGCACGCCAAAAGAGATTGCCGCCGTCGCCAAGGAATTCGTCGTCGTCTATTCCAGGGAAAAGCCGGAAGGATCGACCGACTATCTGGTGAGCCACAGCCGCACGCCCTATCTTTTCGATCCCGACGGCAAGCCGCTGGCGCTCGTTCCGGTCGACGATCCGTCCACGCCGGACAAGGACGAGGGCTCGGCCGAGGAGGTCGAAAAGGCGCTTGAACACTGGGTTCGATAGCAGGTGGCGCTAAGGCCGCGCTTCTGGGAACTGCCACTCGATGCGCTCGACGCCGGGGAATGGGAGGCGCTGTGCGACGGCTGCGGCAAATGCTGTCTGCACAAGGCCGAGGACGCGGACACCGGTCGCATCTATTTCACCAATATCTGCTGCCGCCTGCTCGACAAGGACAAGGGCTGCTGCACGGACTATGGCAATCGTCGCGACCATGTGCCCGATTGTGTGGCGCTGACCCCCGATACCGTCGGCGAGATCGTCTGGCTGCCGCGCACATGCGCCTATCGCCTGCGGCATGAGGGGCATCCGCTGCCGGAGTGGCACTATCTGATCTGCGGCGACCGCGAGGCCGTGCATCGCGCGGGCGAATCTGTGCGCGGCTGGACGGTCGACGAGGCCGAGGGGCAGGATCTGGAGGATCATCTTGTCGAGCGCGAAATCTGACGCGGAGAGTGTGTTGCGCGTCGAAGGGCGCGACATCCCGCTGATCGTCCGCCGCTATGCCCAGGCGCGCGGCTATCGTTTGCGCTACGACGCGTCTGCGGGTCTCTTGCGGCTGTCGATGCCCGCGCGCGGCCGGGTCCGCCCGGCGCTTGAATGGGCGGGCAGCCAGGCGGCGTGGGTCGCGCGGCAGCTCGCCGCCGCGCCCGAGCGCGTGGTGATGCGGCCCGGCATCCTGCTGCCTGTCGAAGGTGTGGACCGCGAAATATGCTGGGAGGCGGCGCGTCCCCGCATGCCGGTGCTCGATGGCGACCGGATCATGCTCGGAGGCCCGGAAGAGTCGGTGCCCGCGCGGATATCGCGATGGCTGAAAAGGCACTCGCTCGAAATGCTGCGGCGGGAAACGCTCGAAATCGCCGCGTCAGAGGATCTTGCCGTCACCGGCGTGGCGATCGGCGATCCGCGCGGCCGGTGGGGCAGTTGCTCGTCTGGCGGCGCGATCCGCTATAGCTGGCGGCTCATACTGGCCCCGCCCGATGTGCGCCGCGCGACGGTGGCGCATGAGGTCGCGCATCTGCTGCATATGGACCACAGCCCGGATTTTCACGCTGCGCACCGCAGGTTATTGGGCGAAGATCCGCGGCCGGCGCGCGCCTGGCTCAAGCGCCACGGCGCCGCGCTGCACCGGTTTACGGCCTGACCGTCTGCGTCGTGGGCGGCGGCGGGGGTTTCTGACCACCGCCGGTCGGCTTCGGCGCGCTGCCGGGAGGCGGATCGTCGGGCGACTTGCGGCCCAGCACATTGTCGATCCAGTGCTGGTCCAGCTTGCCCGTCGGTTGTTCTCCGGACGGCGGCGGCACGTCCTCGCGCAGGTCGGGATAGTTGTCCTGAACGGCGCCGGGTATGGCATAGCCATCCTCGTCGACATATTGCACTTCGTCGGGATCGCCGAAATAGGCCTCATTATCCGGTTCGAGCTGCCATTCGGGCAGGGTCACTTCGGTATCGAACTGTTCGACCGGGCGTTTGGCGACGGCGACCTTCATGAAATCGGCAAAAGCGCGCGCGGGCGCCCTGCCTCCTTGCAACCCGGCCACGGGTCGCGCCTTGTCGTTGCCCATCCACACGCCGGTCGTGATGCCGCTCGAAAAGCCGAGGAACCAGCCATCCTTGTTGCTGCTGGTCGTGCCGGTCTTGCCCGCGACCGGCCTGCCGATTTGCGCGGCGCGCCCTGTGCCGGTGCTAACCGCCGTCTGAAGCAGGTCGGTGATCCCGGCGGCGACCCAGGGCGCGACCAGCACGCGGCTGGTATCGTCGCGATGCGTATAGAGCAGGCGTCCATCCGCCGTCGTCACCTTGGTGATGCCATAGGGCACGACCGCGACACCCTTTCGCGCGACCGAGGCGAAGGCGCGGGTCATGTCGATCAGGCGGACGTCCGACGATCCCAGCACCATGGAGGGCCGGGTGTTCACTTCCGTGGAAATGCCGAAGCGGCGGGCCATGTCGGCGACGGTGGTGAAGCCGACGTCCTGACCCAGCTTCGCCGCGACGGTATTGACCGAATAGGCGAAGGCGGTCCGGATATCGATTTCGCCGGAATATCGGCCGTTGCTGTTGCGTGGGCTCCATCCCTCGATTGTCACCGGCTCGTCGACGATGCCGGTCTGCGGCGTGTACCCCGCCTCCAGCGCGGCGAGATAGACGAACAGCTTGAACGCCGATCCCGGCTGACGCAGCGCGGTCGTCGCGCGGTTGTAGTTGGAGGTGACATAGTCGAGCCCGCCCACCATCGCGCGCACGGCGCCATCGCGGTCCAGCGACACCAGCGCGGCCTGCGTGTTCTTGGGCGCGTTGGCGCGCAGCGCCACGGTCGCCGCCCGCTGCATGCCCAGATCGATCGTCGTATAGACCTCCAGCGGCTCGTTCGGCTCGTCGATCAGCATGTCGAGCTGCGGCAGCGCCCAGTCGGTGAAATAGCGCACGCTGTTCTGCGGCGGCTCTGGCGCCAGCGCGACATCGGCGAGCTTTGCGTTGGCGCGCTCCCGCTCGGAAATGACGCCGTTGGCGCGCATCACGTCGAGTACGACGCCCGCCCGGCCCACGGCGGCCTTGGCGTCGGCGGTGGGGCTGTAGTTGGAGGGCGCCTTCACCAGCCCGGCGATGATCGCGGCCTCGGGCAGGCTGAGCGTGGTCGCCGGATGGCCGAAGAATTTGCGGCTCGCCGCGTCGACGCCATAGGCGCCACCGCCGAAATAAACCTTGTTGAGATAGAGTTCCAGGATCTGGCGCTTGCTGAACTTGCGTTCGATCGCCAGCGCGAGGATCATCTCGCGCACCTTGCGCCCGACCGAATAGCTGTTGTTCAGGAATATGTTGCGCGTCACCTGTTGCGTGATGGTCGACGCGCCCTGCAGGCGGCGGCCGGTCCCCCGGTTCTGAATCGCGAACCACGCCGCGCGGGTCATGCCGATGGGATCGATGCCGGGATGATAGTAGAATCGCTTGTCCTCGACCGCGACCATCGCCTCACGCATGACGAGGGGGATCTGGTTA
>JBFXHW010000152.1:0-6789 GCA_050176605.1 Sphingobium sp.
GATCGCCAGATATGACATGGGCGGAACCGCCCTTCCCCAGGGCGCCGTACCAATCAACGCGCCGCCGCCGGGCGTTGCTTCAGGCAAGTTGAGCGACAAGCAGAAGAAGTCCGGCCACTGAACGGGGCCGCGACCGGCAATCCGTCATCATCGGCGCGCGGTCAATTCCTCTGCCAGCTTGAAGGATGTCCGCGCGCTGTCCAGCAGAACCTTGTCACCGACATCGAGATAATTTCCCAGCATCTCCTGGGCCGCCTGCAACTGCACAGCAATCGAGGCCGCATAGATCAGATCGCGATCGGGTTTGGATCCACCGTCCGCCAGCGAGGCGTTTTTGCGTTCGGCATAGTTTTCCACCCGATCAAGTACCTGAGAGGCGTCATAGATCGCAAAGCGCATGTCGATTGCGTGCAACCGCTCGTCGGCCGACATGCGCGCGGCCCGATCGATATTTTGTCCGATCTCAGAGGAAATTCGTTCCAGCGGCTCCTTGTAGAAGCCCGCGGTCTGGGACTGGGCAGGCGCGCTGGTCGATAGAAGGAGGACGATAGCTGAAAATCGCATTGCCTGGTCTCCGATATGAGGGAGACAGACTAAATGGACCAAATGTGGAGAACGTTAACAGCCAAGGGAAGGAACCGCACATAATGTGCCCAATACTGGATCTTGCAGGAAGTTGGAGCGGGTAGCGGGAATCGAACCCGCATAACTAGCTTGGAAGGCTAGGGCTTTACCACTAAGCTATACCCGCTCAATTCGCCGGCGCGGCTTTGCCACGAACGCGACCGGTTCGTCAACATTACAGATCACACCATTTCCCGATAGGTCCTCGCGCCAAGATTTTCGGCTTTGCCCCTTACGCCGCGCCCATACTTGCCTTATCACATCTCCATGACCGGGGCCGTAGTGCAACAGTTCGAGGTTTTTGCGCAGCTTGTGGCGCGCGGTACGATCGCCGCCTGTGCCCGCGAACTGGATATCCCTCCCGCAAGCGTCGTCGAAGCGATGAACCGGCTGGAGGACAGGATGGGATTTCCGCTCTTCGCCATGTCAGGCGATCAGGTTGAACTGACGGAGGCCGGACGAAAGACCGTCGACGCGCTGAGCGCGCTGTCGCTGAACGAACAGGAAAACTGGGCAAATGCCATTGCAGAAGTGGGAGGCGTGCCGCCGCCCCTCGTCCCGCGCACCGGTGCGACGTCCGATGACGATATGCAAATGGCGACGACAGATATCGAACCGGATGAGTCCCCGGTCGAGCCCAAACATTTCCGGCCACAGAACCCGCGTCGGCAGGAGACCACTGCCCCTGCCCGCAACATCGTGCTTGCCTCGCATCCCGCCATTTTCAGCCATTTCCAGGAAGCGCTCGTCGCCTTCGAGGAAGCGAGCCCGGATATCGGTATAACCCTGCGTTTCGTCGGTCTGGATGAGAAGGAAGCCGCGAACCTGATCCGCGACGGCCTTGCCGACATCGTCTATTTCTATGCGTTGGGAGAGCCCGAGGGACTTTCGAGCCGTTATGCATGGAGCGAACGCATCTCTCTCTTCGTCAACCGCGATCACCCTTTGGCTGAGCGCGAGTCGGTAACGGAGGCCGACGTCGCGACGTTATCCTATGCTGCACTCTCACCCAGCAATGTCGCGCGCCGCCTCACGGAGCAGGCCCTGCGTGCGAACGGGCTGGAAACAGGTGAGCCCGTTCTGGAAAGCGACAATCTCTACGAAGTCATGAAATATGTCGAAAGCAACGACGCCTGGTTTCCCGCATTCGGGCCGATGGCGAGGGATTTCGGCAAGATGGGCGGAATTCGTCGGCTCGCATTTGAACACACGCTTCCGCAGATCGATGTGCGTCAGGCGATGCGCAAGGAAATATGTGACGACCCTGCCGCGCTCGCGCTGGCAGAATTTCTGTTCCGGTAAGCGCGCCGCCCGCCTTACGGTCGCGACTGAAATCTCTCCTCATCGAAGGGATGGAACAAATCGCCGCAGGCTGCAAATTTCACAATTGATATGTTATATCATTATTACTAAGGGGCGGTTGCCTAGCAACAGGAGCTCCTGAATGACATCCGACGTGACGCGTGCCGCCACCCTGATCCTTGCCGCTCTCCCCGCTTCCGCATTCGCTCAGCAATCGGCATCCCAGGGCCATTATCACGACCGGACTCCCAACGACATTGTGGTAACAGCGCTCGTTCCGCGAACGCAGACGGACGTGCTGGCGGGCGTATCCGTGGTGTCAGGCGAGGAGCTTGCACGCGATCTGCGCAGTACCATCGGCGAGACACTGGCTCGCCAGCCGGGCGTTTCTTCCACCAGTTTCGGGCCGAATGCATCGCGTCCGATCCTGCGCGGCCTTCAGGGAGAGCGCGTGCGCGTCCTGACCGACGGGATAGGCAGCTTCGACGTATCGAATACATCAGCCGACCATGCGGTCGCCATCAATCCGCTGACCGCCGAACGGGTCGAGGTTCTGCGCGGTCCCGCCGCACTGCTATATGGCTCGAGCGCCATTGGCGGCGTGGTCAATGTCATCGACGCGCGGATCCCGCACCGCATACCCGACGAACCGGTCCATGTCGAAGGCGTCGCAACCTACGGCTCCGCCGCGAACGAGCGGACACTCTCCAGCAAGGCCGAGGCACCGCTGGGGGGAGGCTTCGTCGCCCATGTCGACGGCAGTTGGACGAAAACCGGCGATCTGCGCATCGGCGGACATATCCTTACGCCCGCCCTGCGCGCGGAAGCCGCCGCCAGCGGCGATCCGGAGATCATGCCGCTTGCCAACCTGAAGGGTGACCTGCCCAACAGCGCTGCCGAAAGCTGGGAAGTGGCGGGCGCCCTCGCCTATATCAACGATCGCGGCGACATAGGTTTTTCGGTCAACCATCTCGACAATCTCTATGGCGTTCCCGTGCGCTATGCCGTGGAGCCAGGCGAAGAGGCCGAGAAGGTCCAAATCCATATGAAGCAGGATCGCGCCGACCTTCGTGCAGAACTGCATGCCGATGGCGCCTTTGTCGACAAAATCCGCCTGCGCGCGGGCTTTGCCGACTATCGCCATGCCGAACTGGAGGAGGATGGCGCCGTCGGCACGCAATTCTTCGCCAAGGGCCTGGAGGCGCGCGGAGAACTCGTACAGGCCCGGCGTGACGGCTGGGACGGCGTCATCGGCGCGCAATATTTCGCGCGCGATTTTCATGTGGTTGGCCAGGAGAAGTTCCTGCCCGCCAACAGCACCTCGCAACTGGGACTTTTCACGCTGCAATCGCTCGATCTAGGGACCACAAGACTGGAGGCCGGTCTGCGTTTCGAGCACAGCCGCATCACGGCGAGCAGCGACGCCGATCTCGGTTTTTCGGCGACCGCGCGGTCATTCGATACCCTCTCCTATTCCGCAGGCGCCAGCTATACGGTCCTTCCCGGCTGGCATCTCGGCATCAATGCCGTGCGTAGCGAGCGGGCTCCCTCTGCCGAGGAACTTTACGCCCGCGGTCCTCATGCCGGCACCCAGGCGTTCGAGCTCGGCAGTCCGGCATTCGGCAAGGAAAAGAGCTGGGGCGTAGAGGCCAGCCTGCGCGGCAAGGGCCATGACTGGAACGCGAGCCTCAGTGGCTTTCACAACTGGTTCAGCGGATATATTTATGACGCGCTCGTACCCGATACGGCCTGCCTCGCGGTGACGACCACACTAGAATTTCCATGTTTCCAGTATAGCCAGGCGGATGCGCGCACCTATGGCTTCGAAGCAGAGGCCAGCGCCACGGTAGCGAACTGGGGGGCCACCGCTCTCACACTGGATGCAGGCGCCGACTATGTTTACGCGCAGATCGTTGGCATTGGGCCCGCGCCGCGCACGCCGCCGATGCGCCTCACGGGTGGCGCCGAGGTGGCGAACGATCGCTGGACGGCGCGGATCGAAGGCGAGCACGGGTTCCGGCAAGATCGCGTATCGGCGCTGGAAACGGAAACCCCCGGCTATACCCTGGTCAATGCATCGCTGAGCTGGCGACCGTTCGAAGAAAGTCGCAACACCAGCCTTACACTCTCGGCAAACAACATCTTCGACGCCGTCGTCCGACGTCACGCCAGCTATCTGAAAGACTATGCGCCGCTCGCAGGCCGCGACATCAGGGTGACCGCGCGGTTGAGCTTCTAGCCAGAGCCGTTGATGCCACAGGCCAGGCAACTGTAGTGCGAAAGGCTCCCTATCCCCGCTAAGCCGCAAAAATCATGTGATTTTTGTGGCATGGTTTACATCGATTTAACCATTTTCCTGCACTGCAGCAGAGATCAACGGGGAATGGCATCACATATGCGGTCGATCGGCTTTGTTTCTGCTCTCATTTGCTGCCTGACCCTCGTTGCATCTCCTGCACATGCCGGCTGGATCGAGGCCGAGAAAAGCGCGTTCGACTATGGCTGGCTCATCATAGCCGGCATTTTGGTGGCCGCGATGCAGATCGGCTTCCTGTTTCTAGAAGCGGGCATGGTCCGGTCCAAGAACAGCATCAACGTTGCGATGAAGAATCTGGTGGATTTCTTCATTTCCACGCTCTGCTTTGCGGCAGTCGGCTTCGCTTTCATGTTTGGCGCCACGCACGCCGGCTTCATTGGCTGGGACACGCGGCTCAGCCTGCTGCATTTCGACGATCTGCCCACCCAGAGCTTCTTCTTCTTTCAGGTGATGTTCTGCGGAACCGCCGCGACCATTGTTTCCGGCGCCGTCGCCGAGCGCATGCGGTTCGGCGCCTATATGGCATGCATGATCCTGATGGCCACCTTCGTTTACCCCATCGCCGGGCACTGGGCCTGGGGTGGGTTGCTCGCCGACACCGGGAAAGGCTGGCTTGAAGCGCGCGGATTCATCGATTTTGCCGGATCGACTGTCGTGCATGTAATCGGTGGCGTTGCCGCCTTCGCGATGATTTTCCCCATGGGCCCCCGCATCGGACGTTTCACGCCAGAAGGCGAAGCAATCCGCATTCATGGGCACAGCCCTGTTCTGACCGTTGCGGGCGTCCTCATACTGTGGATAGGCTGGTTCGGCTTCAACGCCGGAGGGACGACAGCCGGGAGCGCCGCTTTCGGTCACGCCCTGTTCAATACGCTGATGGCCGGTGCGGCTGGCGGTGCGGCCGGGATGATCTTCGGCCGGATCAAGGACGGCTACTATGTCTATGACCGCACGACCAACGGTGTCGTTGCCGGTCTGGTCGCGATAACGGCGGGATGCGTTACTTCTTCCGCCCTGGGCGCAACATGGACAGGCGTTCTGGGCGCTATGGCGGCGATCGTCGGTCAAGACCTCCTTGAGCGCCGCTGGAAGATCGATGATGCGGTTGGGGCGGTCGCGGTTCATGCCATCGCCGGCGCGGTCGGCACGCTGTGCGTTGCCTATGCTGCGCCGCTGGAGAACCTGCCGCACGACCGTCTGACGCAGTTAAGCGTGCAGGCCACGGGCGTGTTGGCCATAGGGGGTTTCACTTTCCTCTCGCTCGTTCCGTTCGCCTATCTTGCCAAGCTGGCTGGTTTCCTGCGGGTATCACCGGAAGAGGAGATGGCGGGCCTCAACGAAGCGGAGCATCACACCAGGCTCGGCACGGCCGACCTTCAGGCCGTGTTGATGCAGCTCGTCAACGGCAACAGCGGACTTGATAGCCGCGTGTCGACGGAACTGGGCGGAGAAAGCGAAGATCTGGCGGCAACCTTCAACAGATTCCTCGAAAAGCTGGAGGTCGACCAACGGACCCAGGAAGAAAAGCTCAAGGCGACCCATGCGAAGGCTGAACTCGAATATACGCGCAGGGAACGCGCCGAGATAGAGCGCGCCATCGCCGAAGAACAACGCCTGCGCGAGGATGCGCGCGCCGCCAGCCGCCGCGCCGCGCAACTGGAAGCCGTCCTGACGTCATTCGACCAGACGATCGCCCGGGCTGTGGAGACGCTGCTCGGCGCCTCGAACGCACTGGGATCCACCGCCGACACACTGGCGACCGACGCCGAACATACAGAACGCAACGCCGCATCCGCATCGGTCAACGCCAACGACGTGCTCGCAAGCTCCACGACCGTCGCCGCCGCCACCAGCCAGCTCTCGAGCACCGTGCGCGAGATTGCCGCACAGGTGAACACGATGCGTCAGGTCGCGATCGAAACGGCAGAGACCGGCAAGAACAGCGAAACGCTGTTCACGTCATTGAATGACAGCGCCGCGCAGATTTCCAACATCGTCGATTTCATTCAGGCAGTCGCCAAACAGACCAATCTGCTAGCGCTGAACGCGAGTATCGAAGCCGCGCGGGCAGGATCGGCGGGCGCCGGATTCGCGGTTGTGGCCGCTCAGGTGAAGGAACTGGCACGGCAGACGGGCGAGGCCGCGAACAACGTCCAGATATGGATCGACGACGTCACTCGGGCCATCGACCAGTCGATCGTCGCCATGACGAGCGTGGCCGGTTCGATCGAAAGGACCGAAAAGGCCGCCATTTCCGTCGCCGAAATCATCAACGAACAGGCGAGCGCCACGCAGGAGATCAACCGTCACGCCTCCAATGCGGCTGGCCTCTCACAGAATTTCAACAGCCAGATGACGGAGCTCTCCTCAACGGCCAAATCGACCAAGTCGTCGGTCGATGACGTTCGGGAAGCCTCCGCCCGTCTCGGCGACATGGCGCGTAATCTGAGCGAATCGCTGAATTCCGAATTCGCGCAGTTCAAGAAGCGCGTCGGCGAGATCTGACACCCGACCCGCGTTCGCCGGAACAAGGTCAGCAACACCCG
>JBFXHW010000153.1:0-6731 GCA_050176605.1 Sphingobium sp.
TTGGCGGCCCCTATATCCCCTGGAAGGCGGGTCTTTCGGAAGAAGACGGCGCGCTCTCCGACCTCGCCCATTCGCTGGCACGATTGAATGCGCTGGAGCGGGGACTGGTCGCGATTCCTTCGGGCCGCCCGACGGCGGCGCCAATGCTTACCAGTTCCTACGGCTATCGGCGCGATCCGTTTAACGGACGCCCCGCTTTCCATGCCGGCATCGATTTCCGGGGCAGCTACGGCCAACCCATCCTTGCCGCCGCCGCCGGCCGCATTGCCTTTGTCGGACAACGTCACGGATATGGCAATGTTGTCGAGATCGACCACGGCCATGGCATCATGACCCGCTATGCCCATCTTTCGGGTTTCACCGTCGTGCCGGGTCAGACGGTAACGCGCGGCGCGGGAATAGGCCGTATGGGATCGACCGGCAGATCTACCGGAACCCATTTGCATTTCGAAGTGCGCCTCAATGACGCCCCGATCAACCCCCGCCGTTTTCTGGAGGTGAGCCAGGATGTTCTCAAAGTCCAGCAAGTCGCAAAGCAACGCTTCGCACGGGTCGCAGCAAAAGTCGGCACGGGCGGCAAACGCAGCTAAATCGACCTTTTCGATCATTGGCTCGGATGTCTCCATCACGGGTGACATCAAGGCCAGCGCGGATCTGCATATCGACGGCCGGGTCGAGGGAGATATTGTCTGTGCCGCCTTGGTGCAGGGCGTTGAAAGCCACATCAAGGGCAGGATCGAAGCCCGGTCAGTACGACTTGCGGGTCATGTCGAAGGTTCGATTGACGCCACCGACCTCGTAATCGAGGAAAGCGCCAGGATCGTCGGCGACATCTCCTATGACAGCATTGCGGTATCGCCAGGCGCGCATGTCGATGGCCGCTTCGCCCACAAGGGCGGTGTGCAGACGGGCGCCGATCTCAAGCTGGTGCAGAACCAGGACAGCATCAACGCCTGATCGCCGCCTCAGGCCCGCACCAGCCGCGACGGGCTATTGGGAAGAACCGTCGCTTACCGCGTCCCCGATCTTGTCGGCGGTATCGGAAACGCTTTGTGCCGCACCGGCAATGGCGTTGTCCTTGTTGGTTTCCGCCTGCTGCGAACTCAGCAGGAAATAGCCCCCGATCAGCGCAACTATAAGCAGCACGACGGCGAGCAACATCGCGCCGCCTCCGCTGCGACGTTCGATTATTGTGGTATGACCAGGAGCATCACTGGTCTGTTGATATTCGGCCATGTCACGTCTCCTCAAACAAAGTGAAACAAAAGCGCGCTTTTGGGCAGTAGGTTCCCGGGACACGGCAAAATGAGATGAACTGAGGACAACAGGATGTGGTTTCAGGAAGAAAGGCGGGGCGAAACCCTGCGATAGCTGAGCGCCTCGGCGATATGCGGCCGCTCTACTCCGTCGGAACCAGCCAGATCAGCGATCGTGCGCGCAACCCGCAACACACGATTATAGCCGCGGGCTGAAAGCTTCATCGCCGCCGCTGCATTGGTAAGCAAGGTCTGTCCCGCCACATCGGGTGCAGCCGCTTCTTCCAGAAGCGCGCCGTCGGCTTCTGCATTGGTGCGCACGCCATGGCCTGCATAACGCCGGGTCTGGAGCGAGCGCGCGGCCGCAACGCGCGCGGCGACCTCCGCACTTCCTTCCGCGGGCGGCGGCAAAGAGAGGTCTGCTGCACTCACCGCCGCGACCTCTACATGCAGATCAATCCGGTCCAGCAGTGGACCGGACAGCCTGCCTTGATAGTCGGACGCGCATCGCGGCGCGCGGGAACAGGCGAGTGCGGCGTCTGCGAGATGACCGCAGCGGCAGGGATTCATCGCGGCGACAAGCTGAACCCGCGCGGGAAAGGTAACATGGCTGTTCGCCCGGGCGACGCTGACCTCGCCAGTTTCCAGCGGCTGGCGCAGGGAATCCAGCACCGCGCGCTGAAACTCCGGCAGTTCATCGAGGAACAGGACGCCCAGATGGGCAAGGCTCACCTCCCCCGGTCTCACGCGCAGCCCCCCGCCCACAAGCGCGGCCATTGATGCGCTGTGATGGGGGCTGCGAAACGGCCGCGCGCGTGTCATCCGGCCGCCCTCCAGCGTGCCGGCGACACTCGCGACCATCGAAACCTCGAGCGCTTCGGACGGCGTCAGGTCGGGCAATATGCCGGGCATGCAGCTTGCCATCATGGACTTGCCCGCTCCGGGCGGCCCGACCATCAGCAGGTTATGGCCGCCAGCCGCGGCTATCTCCAGCGCGCGTTTCGCTACCTCCTGCCCCTTGACCTGGCGGAGGTCCGGACCGCTCGCCGGCTTCTCGACCTCGCCCGGCTCGGGCGGACGCAGGACGCCCTGCCCCTTCAGATGATTGAGCAGGCCCAGAAGGCTGGGTGCCGCGATCACCTCGACATTGCCCGCCCATGCGGCTTCCGCCCCCTGCGCTGCGGGGCAGATAAGGCCCATGTCGCGCGATCCCGCATGCAGCGCCGCCAGCAGCACGCCCGGGCTCGCCGCTACCCTGCCGTCAAGGCCGAGCTCTCCGACCACGACATAATGGCCGAGCGTCTCCGCATCGACCACGCCCATCGCACCCAGCACGGCGAGCGCGATCGGAAGGTCATAATGCGATCCCTCCTTCGGCAGGTCGGCGGGCGACAGATTGACGGTGATACGCTTGGGCGGCAGTGCCAGACCGATGGCGGCCAGCGCATTGCGCACCCGTTCCTTGCTCTCGGAAACCGCCTTGTCGGCCAGGCCTACGACGATGAAATTGGGCAGGCCCGAAACGAGCTGGCACTGCACCTCAACCGGGCGCGCCTCCAGCCCAAGATAGGCGACCGTCGATACCGTCGAGATCAAATCCGATTCCCCGTCCGCCCATTTGTACTTCCTTTGTTCCTATTGGCGGCGAAGAGCGCAAGAGTCGAGCGGAAATTTTGGAAACGGCGCGGCGGCGGGCGCCGCCCTGGATGACCTCGGTTCAATCCCGATCCGGCGCGCCAGGCGGGAAATAATGGCGATAAGGCCGGGCATCCTCCACGCAGCGCTTGACCGAAGGTCTCGCCAGCAGACGCGCGCGATAGGCCTTCAGCTTAGGCCGGGAATCGCCAATCTCATGAACCCAGTCGGCGTAAAAAAGCGACGGCGCCGCCGCGCAGTCGGCCATGGTGAAACTCTCTCCAACCGCCCAGCCGGTCTCTCCAAGTTGGCTTTCCAGCCAGTCGTAGATTGTGTCGAGCGCAGCGTCTGCTCGCTTCAGCCGGTCCATATTCATGCTGTCGCGGTAATAGATATACTCATCGACCGTGACCTGCATCCGGTTCATTACATAATTGTCGAACACGCGATCCATGAAGCGAACCGCGATTGCGCCTTCCGGATCGCTCGGTATGAGCTTTGCCTCTGAACCGAAGCGATTACCGTCCAGCGTCTCTATTATGATCGAGCTTTCAATCACCGGCTCGCCGTCGACGAACAGGACCGGAAATTTTCCGACCGGCCATACTGATTTCAGCCGCTCGAAATTCTCCGGATAATCCTGTTCCAGCAAGCGATACTCAAAGTCGATCTTGCGCTCGTAAAGCGCGATCAAAACCTTCCAGCAATAGGAGGAAAAGGGATGGGCATAGAGCTCAAGCATCCGCGGACGCCCCTGCCAGCGCCGCCTCAATGGCCGCTATGTCGATCTTTTTCATTGTCATCATCGCCTCGAACGCGCGATTGGCCACCGCCCTGTCGGGGCTGGATATCGCCCGGATCAGCGCCCGCGGCGTGATTTGCCACGACAGGCCCCAGCGATCCTTGCACCAGCCGCACGCGCTTTCTTCCCCACCATTTGAAACGATAGCGTTCCACAGCCGATCGGTTTCCTCCTGATCTTCCGTCAATATGTGAAAGGAGAAGGCTTCGCTGTGCTTGAAAATCGGTCCGCCGTTGAGGCCCATGCAGGGAATGCCGCAGACGGTGAACTCGACGGTCAGAACATCGCCTTTCTTTCCGCCGGGAGAGTCGCCGGGCGCGCGGTAGACGGCCCCTACCCGGCTATTGGGAAAGGTTTCAGCATAGAAATTGGCCGCTTCTTCGGCATTGCCTTCATACCAGAGGCAGATCCTGTTCTTCTCCAGCGTGTCGAACATGGCTCTGTCTCCTATTTCCTCGGGCCCACAAGGCCGAAATGAGCGCCTTGCGGGTCGACCGCGTTCATCGCGAAATCGCCGCCGGGGATTTCCATCGGACCATTGTTCACGGACCCGCCATTCGCCTCGATCGCTGCCTTGGCCGCATCGATGTCTGCGACACGATGATAGAAATTCCAGTGCGGCGGACCCATTTCCGGTGTGCCGGTCATGATCGCGCCGATGACTCCGCCATGGCGGATAAAGTCATAGGTCCCCATCGCCCCCATATCCATTTCGCCATCCTTCACCCATCCGAAACGCACGCCATAGAAATGCCATGCCGCCGCCTGATCGGAGGTGATGAGTTCGTTCCACGCGCAATGTCCCACACGCGGCTGGTCATAGGCGAAAGCAAGGCTTTCGCCCTCCCCTTCCGGTTTCATTACATAAAAGGGCACCCCTTGGGGATCGCTCACCATCGCGATGCGCCCGACAGACGGGATGTCCATCGCAGGCATCATGAGATTGCCACCGCCATGCTCGACGCTCTCGACACATTTGTCGACATCCTCGACGGCAACATAGCCAAGCCAGGTCGGGCGCGCGCCGTGCTGCGCCATGTCCGGCGTGATCGCCATCATGCCGGCGACGCCATGCTCGCCCGCGCTGACGATGCGATAGTCCATGCCGGGCGTTCCGCTGTCGGCAAAGGTCCAGTCCAACACCTTGCTGTAAAAGCCCTGCGCCGCGTCCGCGTCGCTGGTCAGCAGTTCATACCAGATGAAGTCGCCGTGCTTGTTAGGCATTTTCCGTCTCCATGATCAGGACTGGGGCGAAGCCGCCATAGATCATGCGCTTGCCGTCAAACGGCATTTCCTCCGGCATGGGCATGTCATTACCGGACATCATCTTCTCTGCGGCCCGGTCGCACACGTCGCGGGAGGGCCACTCCATGAATGCGAAGACGATCCTCTCACCCGGTTGCGCGTCGACTGATCGAAAGAAATCGGTCTGCTTGCCTTCGGGCACGTCATCCTGCCAGGCTGCCGCGACCCTCAGCGCACCCAGACCCTGGAAATATGTCCAGCTATCCTCTTCCAGCTTGCGATAGGCCTCCTGCTTGTCCTCGACCACGGGGATGACGAAACCCTGCATATAACCGTCGCCGTCCGACTCACCCAAATCGACGATCGGCGCGAAGCCGCCGAAAATCATGCGCTTTCCATCGAAGGGCATCGGATACTTCTCGACATCGAAGCGTTCATCGGTTTTCATCAGTTCTTCCATCTGCGCGAATGCGGCGACGCGTGTTGCCTTGTCCGGCCATTCGATCCAGGAAAAGCAGGCGGTCTCCTCGTCGTTCGCCTGCACGGCGCGGCGAAAGTCCGTCACCTTGCCGTCCGGCACATTGTCCCCCCAGCATTCGACGATGCGGGTCGCTCCAGCATCCAGGAGCATCTGGTCGAAATGCCGGGCATGGTCGATGAAAGCCTGATTGTTCGCGGTCGGCACCGCGATCACGAAACCGTCGATATAGCTCATGATAACCTCTCCTTGCTGTCCCGGTTCACGCCGCCTGTTGTGGTGGTGCAGCCGTAAATCCGGCCAGTTGTGCCGCAAGCGCCGCCTTGAACGCGGGCCGGCCGGTTGCGCGCGCCACATAAGCCTGCAGCGTCGGAAACTCTTCGAACAGCGGAAAAGGTTCCGCGATACGCAACACCGTCGTCATCATCATATCACCGATGGTGAAACGCTCCTCCAGCCATTCGCGATCGCCCAGCCAGTCCGCCACCTGCTTCAGCCTCAGCCGCGCCATTTCCTCGGAGGCGGCTCTTCGCAGCTTCGCCCATTCCTCGTCCTTCCAGAACCCGTTGATCAGCGCGAACGTCTGGATAAAATATTCGACACTGCTCAAGGCGGCGCAGACCCACCCGATCGCCCTCGCCCTCGCTTCGGTTTCGCGAGGCAGCAGGCGGTCGTCTCTCTCACCCAGATAGATGAGGATCGCGCCCGATTCGAACAACCGGACCTGTCCGTCACTAAAGGTCGGCACCTGCTCGAACGGCTGTTCCTTGACATAGCCCTCGGGCTTCTGTCCGAACGCCGTCACATATCGCACGCGATAGGGAAGGCCCAGCTCCTCCAGCATCCAGCGCACGCGAAGGTCCTTGACCAGGCCCCTGGCAACATCAGGTACCCAGTCGAACGCGGAAACCTCGATCTCGGCATTTTCTGAAATCGGCATGGTCCGTCCTTTCCAGTCTCAGGCGGGTTGCGCTTCCGCGCCCTCGGGCTGCGGCAGTGCCGACATGTCCATCCATGCCAGTTCCCAGATATGGCCATCCGGATCGGCAAAGCTGCGGCCATACATGAAGCCATGATCCTGCAGAGGGTTGGGATCGCCGGAACCGCCCCCGGCCACGGCGCGGGTAACCGTCGCGTCCACCGCGTCGCGGCTTTCCTCGCTCAGGCACAGCAACACCTGCGCGGTTTCCTGTGCGTCGGGTATGGCGCGCGGCGTGAAACCCCGAAATCGATCATGGGTAAGGAGCATCACCGAAATCGTGGGCGAAAATACCATCATTGCGGCGGTATCGTCGGTAAACTGCGGATTGTTCTT
>JBFXHW010000154.1:0-6681 GCA_050176605.1 Sphingobium sp.
CTATCGCGCGGAGACACGCCATCATGTTCAACTGGCGGCGAACGACAAGGGCCGACTGACGGCGATGGTCCACGAGGGCTGGGAGGTCGCTTCGCGCCCCTCGCCCTATACCGTCGCGGGAACGGACGCGACAGCGCGCATGTACGCGTGCCCCAATATCTCGACTCGGGTGAATGTCGTGCAAGCGGACCGGAACACACCGGGTTTCATGCGGTGTCCGTCGGAAGTGCCCTATATGTTCGCGCTGGAAAGCGCGATGGACGAACTGGCGCATGAACTGAAGATCGATCCGATCGAACTGCGCCGCCGGAACGACACGCAGACGGACCCGATAGACGGGCGTCCCTATTCCTCGCGGTCGCTGATGCAATGCTATGATCGCGGGGCGGAACTGTTCGGCTGGAAGGCGCGTGACGCGACGCCCCGGTCCCACCGGGACGGCGACTGGCTCGTCGGCTGGGGCTGCTCGACCGCCTGCTATCCCGCCAACCGGGGTGGATCGGCGGCGCGCGTCTCGCTCGACAGCAGCGGCAAGGCGAAGGCGCAAGTGGCCTTCCACGAAATCGGGAACGGCGCCTATACGGTCGTGGCCCAGACGGCGGCAGCGGCGTTGGGCATCCCGATCCGCGACGTATCGGTGGAACTGGGCGACACTTTGCTGCCCGTGGGTAATATCGCGGCCGGATCCAATGGCACGGCGACGACATGCAATGCCGTGTCCAACGCCTGCGCAGAGATCTTGCAAAAGCTGAATCGCGGCGAGCGGGAATCGTTGCGCGATGCCGTCGACCGGGTGGGCGGCCTTGTCGAGGCGACTGGCAATTTCGTCGATCCCAACCTCGCTCCGGGCGCGCTTGCGCGATTGCAGCGAGGCATTCCGGCAATCGCGAGCGGCGTATCGGCCAAGGGACACATCATGTTCTCGTTCGGCGCGCAGTTCATCGAGGTACGGGTACACCGCCTGACCGGGGAAGTGCGCGTGCCTCGCGTGGCGGGCGTGTTCGCGGCGGGCAGGATCATCAACCGCCGCACCGCCCACAGCCAGCTTACCGGCGGCCTGATCTGGGGGATCGGATCGGCTCTGCTGGAACAGACGATCGTCGATCCACACAGCGCCCGCTATCTCAACGACAATTTCGCCGACTATCTGGTCGCGGTCAACGCCGACATCGGCGATATGCAGGTCGAGATGATCGAGGAACAGGATCCATTCGTGAATCCGATGGGAATCAAGGGCGTCGGAGAACTGGGCTGCAGCGGAACCAATGCGGCGGTGGCGAACGCCGTTTTCCACGCGACCGGCAAGCGCATCCGCGATCTGCCGGTGCGTGCGCATCTGCTTATCTGATCACAAGCGAGTCCGGGTGGCGAGCCGGAAGCGGACAAACCAGCATCAACGTGGCCAAGGGCGTTTATGATGTCGGCAACATCAACTTCAACGTCACCAACAAGGCACCGTACGGCACGATCGGCCTGGAAGGCAAGTTCGCCGATAGCTGGAGCTATGGCGCCCATTATTCCTATGGCGAGAATGATTTCCGCAGCGACGCTGACCGCAACTTCTCGCCGCTGTTCATCGCACTGGCGGTGGACGCCGTGCTTTACAAGCAGCATGCGGCGGGAACAACGTTCGCGGCGAGCCCTATGCGACTTGGGCCAGGCGGTGAACGGCCAATATCACAACAAGATCGGACGCTTCTTCCAGGTTGGCGCGCGCCTCAAATTCTGATCCCGGTTTGAACCCGGTCGTGCCGTTTCGCCCTTCAGGCGGGGCGGCACGATTATTTCAGGCAGAACCTGTCATCCTTGGCCCCGCAGACCCCGACGCACCGTCTCAGGAGGCGAGCGGCGTGAACTGTCCGTAACTGCCCTGAAAGAAGAGCAGCGGGGCGTTGGGCTTCTCGACTTCGAGCGCCTTCACCAACCCCATCACCAGCCAGTGGTCGCCCGCCTCGACGACGGAATGCAGTTCGCAGTCGATCCAGGCCACGACATCATCGACCAGCGGCGATCCGGTGACCGGAGACGGCCGGTGGGAAACAAGATCGAACTTGTTTTCCGCCTTTGCCGCGAGTGCGCCGCACGGGTCGAGCTGATGTGCCCCGAAGACATTGATGCAAAAACCTCCCGCCGCCTCGATCTTCGGCCAGCTTGTCGATTTCTTGTCCGGGAAAAAGCCGACCAGCGGCGGATCGAGCGATATGGAGGTGAAGCTGCCGACGATCATCGCCGCAGGCTTGCCTTCATGAACGGCCGTTACCGCGCATACACCGGTCGGATAATGACCCAGAACGTTCCTGAAACGCGCGCTGTCGATCGTCTGCTGCAAAATCCATTCCCCTTTTCCCGCGCATTCATAGACCCGCACGCGGATCGCCCGGTCCCTTAACCGTCATCCCGTCCTATAGCAATTCTCCCGGTCGCCTCCTCATACAGGCTTCGATCGATCAACCGCGCAAGCTCGTTCCGAGACCGCAGACGGCGCCCTTCCTTCGGCGCAAGCCAGGCATCCTCTTCCACGAAGAGATCCAGCAGTCCGTCGTCCCAGTTTGCCACGAAGCGCACATTGGGCCAGCCGCGAATAACCTCCTCCACGCTGTAAAGCCCGCCGGAGCGCGCGACCAGTGCCTGCGCCTCCGCCCGCACATCGGGATCTGTGTTGATCGCCTGGGTCACGCGAATGATCTCTCGCATCAGCGCGACGATCTGTCTGCGCTTGTCCGGGTCGGCCAGCGCAGCAGTCGTCGTGGCCAGATTGTAGCGCTCGTGGAAAATGCCCTGCCCATTGAAGATGACGACATCTTCACCTTTCGCGCGCAGCGCGGATATCGCCTGCTCGCTGTCCGGTTCCCATATCGCGATAGCGTCCACCGCTCCGCTCGTCACCGCCTGCCCGATATTGCCCAGCGAAACATGCACGATCTCGACATCCGCTTCGGTCAGGCCAACCGACGCCAGCATCTTGTGCAGGAAGAAGCCCGATGTCGTCGCGGGCCTTGTAAAGTTCAATATCCGCTTCCCCTTGAGATCGGCGAGCGAGGCAATGCCTGCCGACCGGCGTGCGACAATCGGATAATGGCCCTCGGCAACGGTCATGATCGCGCGGATGGAAGGATCGACGGCCGATGCACGAAGCATCTGGGTCTCACCGTTGGAAACGACGTCCGCGCGGACCCTACCCCTCTCAAGGTTGAACTGACCTTCCAGTTTCCCGACGAGGTCGGCTCTGAGCTCAGGGTCGATCAGGTCCATGCTCGATCCCTTTAGGATGATCGCGTCATCGCCATAGAGATTGCGCATCGCCATATGTACCGGTGCACGCTCGACCGCCATATGGGCGCCATAGAAGACAAGCGGCGAGGCAATCTTGTCCGCCGCAGGTGCCTTCTCACGGGAACCAGTCGCCGCCGCATAGGGCGCCGGAAGCGCCAGCGCCGCAAGGGCCGCCGAAACGTCTCTTCGAGTCAACTTCATTGGCAACTCTCCCCGCGTCGTCAGGCCGAGCGCCTGCCAGTGCCATCCATTGCGGGACCATCCACGGCGCTTCTGCATCCGACTCTAGGGCAAAGGCTTCCACGTGCCAAATCCACACGGACGCTCTGGAAGATCAGGGTATCGGGAAAGTTGACCGCAGCGGTCGCTACCTTGCCCCTGATCTTGGCGGTGGCCGCTTCCGGTATATGGATATCCAGCGAATAAAAGGCGGCCGAATCTTCACATCCGTCATCATCGAACGGCGTCTGTTGGCAAGCCCCATGGCGACTGTCTATAACCAATGCCTGAGCCCGCGAGGAATGGCGGGGTCCAAATTGCCCGAGGAGAGAAACCATGGCTAAGTTCGTTTCGCCGCTACGGCTATATCACGTCGTATTGATCGCCATCGCTCTGTCGCTTGGCTCGGCCGCGATGGCGAAACGTGACGAGACAGTCGATCGGGTTGCGATCGAACAACTGACCGTGGAATATTCCTATCTACTCGATCACGGCAGGGCCAATGAGTTGGCCGACCTGTTCACTCCCGACGGCGTGTTCGACAATCCGAATATCGGCCTGCACGCCGAGGGCCGGGAAGCTATCGGTACCTATTATGCGAAGCGCGCGGCGGATCCGCGTACGACGCGGCATATCTCGACCAATCTGCACATCATATTCGAAACACCCGACCGCGCGACAGGAACGCGCCTGATCACCTATTATCGCGGCGACGGGCCCGGGCCGATTTTCCCCGCGGAACCGGGCTCCGTCAGCGAATATAGCGAAATCTATCAGCGGGGAACCGATGGAAAATGGAGATTCGCTTACCGAAATAACAGACACCTGTTTTCGGGATCTACGGATACAGAAAAATGAATCTGGACGTCTTGCCACTCCGAAGGCTTGGAAAAAAACTTCCGTGCTCGAGAACAGACGGGACGAGGATTCTGACGACATGATCAACAGACGCGACCTTTTTTGGAACGCCGCAACCACAGCAATGCTCGGCGCAACATTCCCGGCCTCGGCAAAAGCGGCCGCGAAAGCCATGGTCACCGAGTGTCCGGCGACCGCAGGTATCGTACCTGCGCAGACTTCCTGGGAGCTTCCACCGCCCCAAGACAAGAGCTTTGCGGGGTATGTCGATGTTGGCGATGCCACACTCTATTATCGCGACATGGGTGTGGATGGCCCTCCCGTCCTTTTCCTCCATCCGGCAACAGGCTGCGTGTTGAGCTGGGCATTTCAGGAACCGGCGTTCGCCAAAGCCGGCCTTCGCATGATCAGTTATTCCCGACGGACCCATTATGGTTCGCGATCCGATGGCGAAACCGGTCCCGACAAGGATTTTTCCGATCTGGAACGGTTTGCCGACAAGCTGAAGCTCGACCGCTTTCACCTCGTCGGCATCGCGGCTGGCGGCTTTCAGGTTGCGCAATACGCGCTCAAACATCCCGCCCGGCTTCATTCCCTCTCGATCATCTGCAGCCTGGGCGGGATTTCCGATCCCGCATTTCAGGCCACAACCGCCGCCATGCTTGCCGGCGGCATGAGGAACATGCCCGAATATATGCGCGAACTGGGGCCCTCTTTCCGCGCTGCCTCTCCTGAGGGCGTAGCCGCCTGGAACGCCATCGAGCACGTCGCGCGCAATGAGGAAGGCGCAAATCGCGGTCCGCGCAGAAGTTTCCAGTTCCTGGGTTGGGACGACCTGGAGAAGATCAAGACGCCCGCGCTTCTGGGTACTGGCGAAGCGGACATGTACATGCCGCCTTCCCGCCTTCGTCAATTCGCGTCGCACATGCCGCACGCCGAACAGGTTGTTTTCAGCGAAAGTGGCCATGCTCCCTTCTGGGAGCAGCCGATGGCGTTCAACAGGGTGATGATCGATTTCCTGAGCCGTCATGGATGAACCGGTCGACACGCGCCGATGCATCAAGCCAGGCGGTCAGCGGCCCTTGAAAACGGGTTTGCGCTTATCCCTGAACGCCGCCAGCGCCTCCCGCGTATCTTCCGTATTTGAAAGCGCCGCTGTTTGCCCCTGCTCATAGCGATAGCCATCGCGCAGGTTCATCTCCTCGGTAAATTCGAATGAACGCTTGGCAGCGGTAACGGCGAGCGGAACCTTGTTGACGATCGCCTCGGCGATTTCCATCGCACAATCCATCAGCCCCGCCAGCGGAACACAGGCCGAGGCGACATTCATCCGGTAGAGTTCGGGGCCCGTGATGCGCTTGGCGGTATAGATCATCAGACGCGCGTCGGACGGGCTGAACGACCGCAGGACATGCCGGACACCACCAGCCATGCCGAAATCGACCTCGGTCATCGACATGAACGCCTCTTCGGCCACTACGAGAATGTCGCTGACCAGAGCCAATACGCAACCGGCACCGATGGCCGCGCCATTGACCGCCGCGATGACGGGTTTCGGGCATTCGATGACCACATCAAACGCTGCCCGCACGATCCGGTTGTGCCGCGAATAGCCGCCGGGCTGACCGGCAATGGCGCTGCGTTCGGAAAGATCGGCGCCAGCGGAAAAGGTTTTACCCTCGCCAGTCAAAATGATCGCGCGCACGTCGACATTCTCACCAAGTACTTCCAGCACATGGATCAGTTCCTCGCGAAACTGCCTGTTTTGCGCATTGACCGGAGGCGCGTTGATCCGGACGATCGCGACATGGCCGCGCATTTCAATATTGAACTTGCCGATATCTTCAAGACCGGGAATCATGGGTCACGTCACTCCACCAATTGCTGGGCCGGCGCCTCAAGCCTTTCACACACGCATGGACTGCCACAAGGCGCAACAGTTCCGGATTCGGCGGCCTTCCTCCGTCGGACCGGTTGCGTCATGCCCCATTGCACACCCATCGGTTCCGGCAGGCGGGCCATACCACTGCGGTCGGCAGTGGCAGGTCGATGGCCATCTGTCCAGTGTCCTAGGGTCAGGACCCATTGATTCAAGGTAACGCGATCTGATTCAGGCTCCGCGAGGAGACTGGATATGAGCAACCTGCATTAGGCTGACGGACGAGCAGATGGCACGGCTTGAGCCGTATTTCCCGAAGAGCCATGGCAAGCCACGGGTTGATGATCGACGGGTGTTGAGCGGGATCATCTTCGTCAATCGCAATGGTTTGCGATCGCGGGAGACGCCGCAGGACTACGGCCCGCACAAGACCTTGTATAATCGCTGGAAGC
>JBFXHW010000155.1:0-6628 GCA_050176605.1 Sphingobium sp.
GCCTACGGTCACCGTGTCGCCGCCCTTGAGCCAGCGGTCGGGCTCGAACGGGAAACCGTCCACGCCGAACCTGCGACCATCGTCCGCCAGCCGCGATATCCAGAAGCGGTCGTCCTCGTGCGGCCCCTCGATAGGAACGCCAAGTTCCTTCGCCAGCACCCCTGCCTGGCCGCAATGGTCGATATGGCCGTGGGTCACCAGGATCTTCTCGATTTCGACGCCGTGCTGGGCCTTTGCCGCTTTCAGCCGATCGAGATCGCCGCCGGGGTCGACGAACGTGCCCCTGCCGGTTTCGGTGCACCAGAAGAGCGTGCAATTCTGCTCCAGCGGAGTGACAGGAATGATTGTCGCCTGCAAGGGCGGCTTCGCGGCGGAGGCTTGCTGATTGTCGGCCATGTCTGCGATGTGGGCAAAATGCTGCGCGCTTGCAACCGCAAATAGCGCGTGAGGCCCTTAATCAGGCCAAGATGCGAGACGACCAGACCACGCGCCCAACGATATCGATCAGCGCGCGGTCGACATTATCCCAGCGCGGATAATGCGGGTTATCGCTCGATACCGTCAGAGTCCCGCCCTTTCGCGGAGACAGCGCCACCCGCTTGACCATCAGCGCCTCGTCGAGCCGGAGCACATAGATTCCGTCCCGCAACCGATCCGCCCTGTCCGCGCGATCAACCATGATGGCGTCGCCATTGTTCAGCGTCGGCACCATGGACTCACCTTTTACTTCGATGATGGACAGATTTTCCGGCAACAACCCAAGAGCCCGGAGCCAGCGTCGGTCGAAACCTATGGAACCGGCGGCACGTTCGCTTCCGGCCAGAGCACCGGCTCCCGCCGCCGCCTCGAGTTCCAACCGAGGAACAAATGCCAATATATTGTTTTTAGATGAATTTCCTGCCAATCCGGTGATCGGGGCGGTGACGTCCGGCGCGCCCAGCAGGGCCTCGTCCACGCCGAAATAGCGCGCCAACGTCCGCCGGTCTTCCTCGTCAAGTTTCCGGGGCGATCCGCGCTTTATATCTTGTTGGATATAGGCGGCATTTCTGCCGAGCAAACGGGATAAAGCCCCAAAGTTATCGCCACGTTCTGCGATCAGCTTTGCAAGCACGTCCCGCGGAGAATTCTCATCCATTGCGGCACCCTAATAATAATAATTATCCTAGACAAGTAGGATTTAGGAAGAAATATAGGATTATTCCTATTTTGGAATGAGTCGACCTCAAACGCCTGACATCGGGAGGAAAAAGTGACAGTTCTGAGAAAAATCGAAAAATTTCTTGCCAGCACCGGCATGGCTCCTACCCGTTTCGGCCGCGACGCCGTTCGCGACCCCCGACTCGTATTCGATATGCGAAACGGCAGGGAACCTACCCCACGCATGGAGCAAAGGATAGAACATTTCATGAACATTCACAAAAATGGAACTCTCACCCAATGACCCATGCGGAAAAACATCGGGCTATTTCTGTGCCGACGACCTCTGGCCGTCGTCGTCTGCGCGCGCGCGACTGGCCCCGCCCACCACGTAAAGACCCTCTTACCCGTCTGACAGCACAAATCTTGCGGCATGCCGGTCCGGATTCTTCCGTTCTCACCACATCGACCCGTCCCTGGGCGAGCGCGACCTTTGTTGGCGCACGCCATCGCATCGTCCTGAAACTGGAGGGCGAGGTCCAGGAACAGCGGGCGGAGGAGCTGGCCGCGCTGTTACCGGATGCCGAGTTCTCGATATCCGGGCATATCGTAGCGGACCTGTGCGTCGACAATATCAGGACGAACGAGGAAGCGGAGGGAATGCAGGATGATGCATGTCACACAAGCAGTGTGACTTATCTGGAGCTCACGGTGCTGACTATCGAGGACTGGTGAGCAGAATTTGTGTGAAGTCGAATGGGCGGCGCCGGTTTCTGACACGGGCAGGCGCGTCCGTTCTTGCCTCGAACGGCGGAGAATGCCCTAGCCGGTCCTGGCGGCAAGACGACGCAATGTTTCGAGCGCACTGCCGAGTTCATCGGCTGAGGGAGCATCCTCTGCTTCTTCAAGATCGTCATCCTGTGTTTGGACGGCATCAGGCTGGGGCACCGGCATCCCCCGGCGGCGCGCAAGGCCACGCTCCAGCCGGTTGGTAAGCTCACGGATCGAGAGCCCTTCCAGCCCCGTCTCCTCTGAGGAGAGACCGCCTGGCCCATCATCGCCCGCTCTTTCAGCCCGGGCAACCAGCCTCTCCATTTCCTGCTGTATCGTTTCCCACGGCAGGGGCTCAGGTGTGCGCGGCATCGAAACTTCCGGCGCACTGTCATATCCAACTGCCTCTTCCCATTCCTCGCCAACCGGAGGCAGCGCCTCGTCGCCAAGATCGCGCCGCGCGAACAGCGGCGGGCGCGGCGGTGCATCGGGATGCGCATCGGAACGGCGCAATACCGGAACCGGCTCCGCAACCGCATCGCTCGCCTCGATCCGCGGAGCGGGAATTGCCCTGCGATATCCGTCGCCGCGCATAAATGCCGTCATTCTGGAGAAGATAAAAGTCATTGTGCTTTCCCTGTTCAAAGACCCGCCGCCAAGCCATCCCGGCACAGTGACGGCGGCGAGCGCCGACGCCAGCAATCCGCTCGCAAGGACAAGGACCGCCCGTGCTGTCGAACCCAGCGGGGCCGCCACCGCCGGAAACAGACCGGCGAGGCCACTTGCGGTGACGCCGCGTTCCAGAAGCGACAGCGGAACACAATACGCTGCCACCCCGCCGCCCAGCGCAGCAAGTATGACAAGGATCGCGATGGCGTTCCGGCGTTTCACTGGCTTCGGCTCCCAGCCTCCCCTGATGGCCTGTCGGCCCCATGACACCTTTCAAGCAGATTTTGGTAAACAGGCTGATAACGAAGGACATTTGCCGCCCAGTTTCGCTCGCGCTTCACAAAGGCGCCCGCCAGCGCTCTCCGCTCGTTCCAGCCTGACCGATCGGCCAGTAAAGCGCCAAGCGCGGAAGCAATCGCGGCGGGTTCGCCTGGGGAAAAGAGCGTGCCGGTCACGCCATCCTCGATCAGTTCGCGATGACCACCGACCGACGATGCGGCAACCAGCCTGCCTTGCGCCATCGCTTCCAGCGGCTTCAACGGCGTCACGAGCTCGGTGAGCCGCGTCGCCTTGCGCGGATAAGCGAGGATATCGATCAGGCCGTAATATTTCTCGACCTCGTCATGCGGAACGCGCCCGGCGAAGCGGATTGCCGTGGACACCGGCGATGCTGCGGCCCGCGCTTTCAGCGCCTGTTCGCAAGGACCACCGCCGACCAGCAGCAGCTTCGCCTTGGGCCGGTCGGCGACCAGTGCAGGCATTGCGGCGATCAGGTCGTCCAGCCCCTCATAATCATAGAAGCTGCCGATAAAGCCGATCACCTCCGCGTCATCGAGCCCCAGTCCTGTTCGCAATGCCGGATCGGCGGGTGCTGGCGCACCGAACATGGCAAGATCGACCCCATTGGGAGACACAGTGATCCTGGCGGGATCGATCCCGCGCGCGATCAGATCAGCCTTAAGCCCCTCACATATCACGACAACCGCGTCGGCGCGGCGGACGGCACGCGTTTCGAGGCCATGCGTCAACCGGTATTGCAGCCCCCTCGCCCGCGCTGTGCCGTTCGCCACCGCCGCATCTTCCCAGAAAGCGCGGATCTCGTAGACCATGGGTATGCCGTACCGCCGCGCGACCCGTTGAGCGGCAAGGGCGTTCAGCACCGGGGAATGGGCGTGGATGATATCCGGGCGCCATTCGGCGATGACCACCTCGATCGTGGCTGCCAGATCGGCGATCTCGCGCCACTCGGCCCAACCCGGCAAACCGCCCCGGCGGGGCATTGTCGTGCGATGGAACATCAGTCCATCGACGGTCTCCGTTGCCCCGCCCGGCACGCCATGCCGCTGGCCGGTCAGTCCCCTCACTTCCCAGCCCTGTGCCATCTGCGCCTTGAGGATCGCCCGCGTGCGAAATGTATAGCCACTGTGGAGCGGCAGGCTATGATCGAGTATGTGCAAAATCCGCGTCATGGCGCTCCGTTTCCTGCCGCAAAAGATTTAACGCCGCGTCAACCATGACAGGCTATGGCGAAAGGCAGGTTAAACGCAATTTCCGCGATAGCGCGAGAGCTTCCCGGCGGAGCGGTTTAAGGGCGGACGCGCGATGATAGACACATTCTCGCTCCTGTTGAGCCATGGACTGCTGATCCTCGCCTGCTGGCGGCTGCTTTCCCGACCGGATCTCGACCGTGATCCCCCAGCGGGCGAGACACAGCCACCCGGAGACACGGCGCCCGGCGATGCGTGACCTTTTCTTCCTCGTCTTCCTTGCTGCCATGTTCGGCCTCGCTTTCAGGCGGCCATTCCTGTTCGTGCTGACCTATGCCTATATCGACATCGTCTCGCCGCAACGGCTAAGCTATTATCTGCTGAACAGCGTGCCGATTTCGGCCATCGCCTTCGGTCTCGCCTTTCTGGGCTGGCTGGCGGTCGATGCCAAGCGCGACAGCCGTTTTTCCTGGCGGCAGATCCTGATGATTCTGCTGCTTGTCTGGTGCGGCTATACCACGACGCGGGCGGATTTTCCGATAGATGCTGCGGCCAAGTGGGACTGGGTTTGGAAATCCCTCGTCTTCGCGATATTCCTGCCCCTCACCCTGCGCACGCGATTGCGGATTGAGGCACTGGCGCTGGTGATGATTCTGTGCGCCAGTTCAATCATTGTCACCGGCGGCATAAAAACGGTGCTGTCGGGCGGCGGTTATGGCGAACTCAACCTGATGGTCGACAACAACAGCGGCCTGTACGAGGGCTCGACGATCTCCATGGTCGCGATCGCCATCATACCGCTGATCTTCTGGCTGGCGCGGCACGGGACGATCTTTCCGCCGGACTGGCGCGTACGGACCTACGCCATCGCCCTCTCCTTCGCCTGCCTGCTCATCCCCATCGGCACGGTGACGCGCACCGGCCTGCTCTGCATCGTCCTGCTTGGCGCACTGGTCCTGTGGCGCAGCGAGAAGCGGCTGATCTATGGTGCGGGCATCGCGCTCGCCGCGCTCATCACCATTCCCTTCCTGCCCGCGACATTCACCGATCGTATGGACACGATCCGCAATTATCAGGGCGACGAGAGCGCCTCGACGCGGCTCGAGGTGTGGAAGTGGACGCTCGATTATGTGAAGACGCATCCGATGGGCGGCGGGTTCGACGCCTATCGCGGTAACAGCTTCACTTATGACGCAACCCGCACCGAGGGCGGCGAGGCGGACCAGCGCATCATCCGTGAGACGATAACCGACAAGGCCCGCGCCTATCACAGCGCCTATTTCGAGATGCTGGGCGAGCAGGGCTGGCCCGGTCTCATATTGTGGACGCTGATCCACGGCATCTCGCTGGTGACGACGCATCGCATCTATCGCCGCTATCGCACACACACCGATCCGGACCATGGCTGGATATCGCCGCTGGCACTGGCGCTGCAGCAGGGGCACCTCATCTACCTGCTCGGCGCGGCGTTCGTCGGTATCGCCTATCAGCCGTTCGTCTTCATGCTGCTGGCGCTGCAGATCGGCCTCGCGACCTATCTTGCCCGGCGGCGCAGGGAAGAGATGCAAGAGCCGATCTTCGCCGGAACGGCTGCCGCGAGGTCTGCCGGATGAACCGCCCGCCCCAGCTTCACGGCCTGACGGCCGCGCGCGGGATAGCGGCCTGGTTGGTCGTGCTCTATCATATGCGGGGCGGCTTGCCCTGGCTGCCTGAAACCGCGATGGCCGTTGCGCACAAGGGCTATCTCGCGGTCGATTTCTTCTTCGTTCTTTCCGGTTTCGTGATCTGGCTGACCGCCCATACCGAATTCAGGGAGCGCGGCTTTGCCGCGACGGCGGATTTCCTCAAGCGCCGCGCCGCACGCATCTATCCGCTCTATGCGGCGATGCTCGCTGCAACCGTCCTGTTCGCGGCGGTGCTGACAATGACCGGGCGGGATAGCAGCGGGTATCCGTGGCGCGAATTGCCGTTGCATGTGCTGATGCTTCAGAACTGGGGCTTCACCGATGCGCTGAGCTGGAACCACCCGGCCTGGTCGATCAGTACAGAGTTCGCCGCCTGCCTGCTGTTCCCGTTGCTGGCCGTTTTCGTGCCGCTTGCGCGTGCCCCGCGCTGGATATTGGTGGTGGGCATTGCGGCGGTCATCGCGTTGCTGGCGCTGACGCTTGGCGCAATGGGCCATCGCGGCCTGAATGCCGATATTCCCGCCAACGGCCTTATCCGCTGTCTCGCCGAATTTACCGCAGGAACCATGCTCTGCGCCCTGTGGCAAGCCAACAGAGGCCAGTCCGCTCCCTTTCAGGCGGGGAGGCTTGCCGCACTCGTGGCATTCGGCGCGGCGCTGGCCTGGGCAGGCGCTGCGGTGCGCGAGCTGTGGGCGTTTCCCGCAATCGCGGCGGCCGTGATCTATCTGCTCGCGCTGGCTTCGGAGAGGCTCGTCCCTGTGCGCGAACCCGCCGCCATAATCCGCCCGTTCGTCTGGCTGGGCGAGATCAGCTATGCGACCTATCTCTCCCACTTCATGCTGTTCAGCTGGTTCAAGATCATACTGGTCGACGATCCCG
>JBFXHW010000156.1:0-6612 GCA_050176605.1 Sphingobium sp.
CGAACCTTTCGTGGCGTGTGCTGGGACAAACGGCGCTAGGGTGCTCATCAAGTCAGGTCATCTCGTTGACGCGGCGGCATTGGCATTCGTCACACCCACCTGATCGAGAATCGTCGCTGACCTGTACACCGGATGGCCGGCCAGACCGATGAGGGGTGGCCTGGCCGGCCTGCGCAGGTTTTCTGATTTGTGTTTTTGCCTGCGCAAAAGCATATCCGGATGGAGTCCTGCGGGGCGCACTTCATGTTTCGTTGGGACAAAGCGCCCGGTTACAGCAGTCTGGCGAGCGTCTCCGGATCGACTGGCCCTGACTTTGCCGTCCTGACCAATTCGCCGAACCAGTCAGCAGACGGGAGTGACGGCCGTGCGGTGTGCGACTGCCTTCGACGGCGGGCTAGCCGACGTGAAAGGATTGACATCATGTCGTCTGCGTCCGCAGCCGTTCGACCTCAGCGTTAAGTCTCGCGATTTCCTGATCGCGTTCCGCCAGAATGGCATCGACTTCATCGGCATCGATCTTGCGCGGAATGTGCTGCGGGCAGTTAGGGTCCCAAGCAGAAACCTTGAATAGGAGTACGCGCTCGGGGGAAGCAGCATACCCCTCTGGCATGACCGTCCGAAGCAGGGCATCGTCGCCTTCTATCATCCATGCCTCGCCCCAGATCTTGATCCGGCGGCGGTTGGCGTAATCCATCAGGAAGATGAAGGCCTTGCGGTTCTCCTGAAGGTTGCCCTGGGAAATAAACTGTCGGTTGCCCCTGAAGTCCGCCATTCCGAGCGTGCGGTCGTCGAGCGGCTTCAGGAAGCCGCGCGGCCCGCCGCGATGCTGGATATAGGGCCGCCCCTCTGCATTGACCGTGGCGAGGTAGAAGCTGTTCTGCCGGGATATGAACTCGGCGAGTTGAGGCGTTATGGTATCGTGCCAGCCCATGCCGTTTTCCATCTTCGCATAGGCATCGCGCGAGCCGTTGCGGGCCTGAAGCTGCTTGACGGTATCGGTGAAGGCGATGTCGCTGACGGGCGTGTGGTGGTCCATGTCGGCAGCCTTTTCGTAAGGGGGGCGGCGCCCGGTCTAGGCGGGGGGAAGAGACCGGGCGCCGGCGCGCCGGTCAGAACGTGACCAGCGCGTAACCGTGGTCGAGATAGGTCGAAATATCGAGGATGCCGGGCGTACCCGGGATCGCCTTCTCGTAATCGAGCTTGAGCCCGGTCTTGCGAGCGTCTTCGGTCGCGCCGAACACATCTGCGCAGCCGCCACATACGCCGGCGACGACGTCCTTGACCGCTTCATAGAGGGCATGCGCAGGGTGATCGGCCTTGACCAGCTCGGCCGGCCAGCGCGTTCCCGCGCCCTGGAATATGATGGCGACTTCCTGCTGCTTTTCCTTCAGCTCATAGGCGAGGAAAAGGGCGTTGAAGAGGCGGCCCAGCGCTTCTTCAGTTCCCGGCTTGGGATCGGAATAGATGATGATGGCGGCCTTGGTCATTGGGTTCTCCATTTGCTGTTGGCGAATCATTACCGAACGAACGGTAAATTTGAACTATCCCCTCGACAGATGGCCGTCAAGATAATATACCGATCATTCGGTAAATATGGAGATCCGCTCGAATGGCTCGCAAGGCGATGATTGAAAACGACGCTCTGATGGATCGCCTGAGCGCGACCTTTCGCGAGGTCGGCTACGAGGCTGCGTCACTTGCTCTGCTGTCGGAAGCGACTGGCCTCAAGAAGGCGAGCCTCTATCACCGCTTTCCCGGCGGCAAGGAGCAGATGGGTCTGGAGGTTCTGCAGGAGGCCGGGCGCTGGCTTGGTGAGCATGTGCTGACCCCGCTCGCCGGTGAAGGCCCCCCGCGCGAGCGCATTGCCGCGATGACGCGCGCGCTCGATTCTTTTTACCAAGGCGGCAAGCAGGCTTGCTTGCTCAACCTGCTCTCCTCGCCGATCGGCGAAGATAGCCCGTTCAAGGCGACAATCCGACAGATGTTCGACGCCTTCATCGAGGCCCTGGCGAGCGTGATCGCCGAAACAGGCTGTCCTGTATGCCTGGCGCAAGAGAGGGCTGAACGGGCTCTCGTGCTGATTCAGGGCAGCCTCGTCCTTGCCAGGGGACTTGGATCGACGGAGCCGTTCCATAGGGCTCTGGCCGCCCTCCCTGAGGAACTGCTCGCGGGCATTGGAGATAACTCGTGAGACTCTACTACAGCCCCAAATCCGGGCATTCGCACCGGGCACGCCTTATCCTGTCCTTGCTCGGCGCGGAGTACGAACTGGTCGAAGTCGATCTCGCAGCGCGTCAGCACAAGAGTGCCGACTTCCTCCGGATGAATGCGTTCGGACAAGTCCCGGTGTTGGAGGACGATGGATTAGTGATCGCGGATTCGAACGCGATCCTCGTCTATCTGGCCCGAAAGTTCGGCCGGACGGACTGGTATCCAGACGATGCACCGGGTGCCGCGCGTGTGCAGCGCTGGCTATCGGTTGCCGCCGGTCAGCTGGTCCAGGGTCCCGCAAGCGCGAGACTTGTGACCCTGTTCGGCGCCAGGATCGATGCCCAGACTGCAATCGATCGCGCGCATGCCCTGCTGGCAGTGATTGAGGCAGAACTGGCGCAAACCGGATGGCTTGCAGGCGATCACCCGACGATCGCCGATCTTGCGATCTACAGCTACGTTGCCCGCGCGCCGGAAGGCAATGTCGGTATCGATGCCTATCCGCGTATTAGGGCATGGCTGGAGCGACTTGAGACCCTACCTGGCTTTGTCCCGTTTGCGGTCCATCCGGTCGGCCTTTATGCTCCGGGCGCGCCACTCGCGAGCCTGGCGACAGCGTAACGAAACCGCGCGCTGCTGCGCGGTTTCAACCAGTTCCTGACCCGTCGGCGCTTGCCAACGGAGGCAAACCTCACAACTCGGCGCGACCGGAGAACAGCTCGCCTTGCTTACACTCCGCTTACAGCCTCCAGCCGCAAAGCAAATGTAAGCAGTGCGAACGCCTCTCGGCGTCACATATTTCATTTAATTTCAATAGGAAAACTGGAGCGGGCGAAGGGATTCGAACCCTCGACCCCAACCTTGGCAAGGTTGTGCTCTACCCCTGAGCTACGCCCGCTCTGGCGGCCGGCTTCGGCGCATGTGGCGCTCGCTCCGGCGGGTGAGCGGCGCACCTAGCATCGGCGGCGGCGCTCGACAAGCCCTTTTGCGCGCCGGTGCAATCATTTAGGGTGGCGCTTGCGTCATGGCCGATTGCGCCCCACATAGGCGGTTGAAAATGAGGGCAGCAGGTAGTGGCCGCCCTCGTATCGGAAATTGAACTGGAGACAGGCAGTGGCAACCCTGGGGCTGAGCGAAGCGGACAAGGCAGCAGTAGAAGACTTCAAGCGGGACGTCGTCGATCCGTCGCGCAATTCGCTCGTCGTCGTCGATTTCTGGGCGGAATGGTGCGGCCCCTGCAAGCAACTCGCGCCGGTAATAGAGAAGGTCTGCGCCGATTATGCCGCCAAGGGCGTGAAGCTGGTCAAGATCAATGTCGACGAGAACGGGTTCATCGCCTCGCAATTCCGCGTGCAGTCTATCCCTACCGTTTATGCTGTGTTTCAGGGGCAGCCGGTGGCCGATCTGACCCAGGCCCGCACCGAAGGGCAGCTCAAGCAGATGCTCGACCAGATATTGGGGCAACTGCCGATCGAATCCGATGAAAAGAACCAGGCTGCGGAGGTCGCTCCGCTCATCGCCATGGGCGAGCAGGTTCTGGAGGACGGCGACGCTGAGCGCGCGCTTTCGGTCTTCACCCAGATCGCCGAGATGGCGCCGGACAATCCCGCGGTGATCGCGGGTCAGGCGCGGGCGTTGATTGCGCTCGGGCGTCTGGACGAAGCCGAAGCTGTGCTTGCGACGGTTCCGGAGGACGCGGCCCATGATCCGGCGGTCGAGCGGGCCAGAGCAGCCCTATCGCTCGCACGCGACATGAAGCCCGTCAGCGATCTGTCAGCGATCGAGGCGCGCGTCGCAGCCGATCCGGATGATCATGAGGCGCGTTTCGAACTGGCCAATGGCCATATGGGCAATGGCAACCGCGATCGGGCGGCGGACGAATTGCTCGAGATCATTGCGCGCGACCGCGACTGGAACGAGGGCGCAGCCCGCGCGCAACTGTTGAAACTGTTCGAGGCGGTCGGGCTGGAGGATCCTTGGGTATCGAGCCAGCGGCGGCGCCTTTCGGCGATTCTCTTCACCTGAGGGACGGGGCGGGCGATGCCATGACGACGCAGCGCATATCCCTCTTCCCGCTCGCTGGAGCGTTGCTGTTTCCCGGTTCGCACCTGCCTCTGCACATATTCGAGCCCCGATACCGCGCGCTGGTGAGCGACGCTCTGGCGCGCGACCGTCTTATCGGCATGATCCAGCCTTGCGACGACAGGCCGCGCCCCGCGCTCTACGATGTCGGCTGCCTCGGCCGGATCACAGATTGCGAGACGCTGGAGGATGGGCGGTTCAATATCATATTGGAGGGGGTCGCGCGTTTCCGTACCGTGCGGGAACTTGATGTGGCGACGCAGTTTCGACAGGTCGAAGCCGAAGTTGAGCAGGCGGGCGGCATGTCCGAGCCGCTGGCGCCCGAGGTTCGCGCAGCGGTGGGGAAGGAAGCGAGGCGCTTCGCCGAGCATCTGGGCTATGTCGTCGACTGGTCGGCCGTGTCGCGGCTCGATGACGAGACGCTGGTCAACGGCATCGCGCAGGTCGCGCCGTTCGATGTCGCCTCGAAGCAGTCGCTGCTGGAAGCGGACAGTCTTGCCGAACGCGTGGAGCGCACGATCCAGCTCATGCAGTTCTACGGCCTTACGAGCGGGGACGGACCCACGACTCTGCAATAAACAGCGTCAGTTGAGCACCGCGAGGAAGGCACGAACGGCGAGCACCAGCAGGGCCATCGTCGACAGGATAAAGATCCCGAAGCGCAGCGGTATGCGGTTCACCGTCGCCTGCCACAGGCTGTGGACGATGCGCAAGGCGACATAGGCCCAGGCGAGCCCCAGATTGAGCGCATTGTCCTGACCGGTCAGGGCGAGGATCAGCACCGCAGGGTAGAAGATTGTCGGCTGCTCCATCAGATGGGCATAATTGTGTGCAGGCCAGTTGACCGGAGCAGGCAGGACGCCCTCCAGATCCTGCCCCCGGCCACCCGGGGGAGTCGTTGCGAGATCGATATTCGCCACCTTGAACGCTGAAAAGCGCGTGAAGGCGAGCCAGAACAGCATGATAAGCGACCACAGGATCAATGTGGCCGCGGGCATCAGCAGCGCGGTGGAAATAGTGACGGTCATGTCCTCTCCCCCCTTGAAGGAGTGGGGAAGGTGAAACTGCATCCACCGAAAGTCAATCGGCGGATGCCCGTTTCAGATATCAGCCGATCTTCACCACATTGGCGCGGACCGGGTGTGGCGTCGGCGCAGTTTCGCCATACATGCTCGCCATCGGCTCATCGGCGACCTCGGTGAGCGTTTCGGCGGTGAAGCCGTTGAAGCCGGTCCGCATCGCGCAGCCATAGGCACCGAGCATTCCGATCTCGATATAGTCGCCCGCCTCGACATCAGCCGGGAGCATGAACGGGCCGGCCATGTGGTCCATGTCGTCGCAGGTCGGCCCATAGAAGCTGAACGCCTGCAGGTCCGCCTCGCTGGCCTTGTCGCGCAACAGTTCGACCGGAAAACGCCAGCCAATATGGGCCGCATCGAACAGGGCGCCATAGGCCCCGTCATTGATGTAAAGTTCGTTGCCGCGGCGACGCTCCACGCGGACGATCAGCGAGCTGTACTCAGCCGCAAGTGCCCGTCCGGGTTCGCACCAGAGTTCGGACGAATAGGAGATCGGCAGGCTTTCGACCGCGCGGTAGATCGCGTCGAAATACAGGTCGAGGGCAGGAGGCTCCATGCCCGGATAGACCGAAGGAAAGCCCCCCCCGACATCGATGATGTCGACCGTTACTGATGCATCGACGATTGCCGCGCGAACACGCTCGATCGCCTGGGTATAGGCGTGGGGGCTCATTGCCTGGCTTCCGACGTGGAAGCAGATGCCGAGCGCGTCGGCGACCTGACGCGTGGCCATCAGCAGTTCGCGCGCTTCACCCAGTTCGACACCGAATTTCGACGCGAGGCTGAGCTCGCTATGCTCCGACGAAACGCGCAGGCGCACGCACAGTTCGAGATCGGTCGCGCCGTTCGTCGCTCGCACGATCTTCTCGAGCTCTTCCATCGTGTCGAGTGAGTAGGTGCGCACGCCATGCGCATGATAGGCCTCGGCAATCGCCTCCTCGGCCTTGACCGGGTGCATGAAGCAGAGCTTCGCCTCCGGCAGGGTTTCGGCGACAAGCCTTACCTCGACAATCGAGGCGACGTCATAATGCGTGATGCCGCTGTCCCACAAGGTGCGAAGCAGGTCGGGAGAAGGGTTCGCCTTGACCGCATAGAGCGACCGGCCCGGAAACTTCTCAACGAAGTACCGTGCGGCGCGGCTTGCTGCCTGCGGACGAATGAGCGTTACCGGAGCTGCCGGTTTGAGGGCGGTAGCTACCCCCAGCGCGCTATGGTGATTGTACAATTCATGGGACCTCCT
>JBFXHW010000157.1:0-6601 GCA_050176605.1 Sphingobium sp.
GGAGGCTTCCACACATTTACGCAGGGCGATCGCCTCGAGGATGATCTTGTTCGCTTCCATGGGTCTTTCATCAACATAGGGGGCTTCTTCATTACGCGGCTTGATTTACGCTGCAATGCAAAAATTCCTCGACCCGGCTCGATAACGGCAGGACTCACGTTGATTTGCGCCGTTTTGACGCGGTTTGCGCGATGGATGATCGAATCCGCAATTAACTCGCCTTTGCCACTTCGCTGGCGCGTGCCTGATGCTCCGCACGACATATCAACCATATCCACCGGGTTGGGGAGCGGCCTCATGAACAGCATCGAAAAATTGAACGCGATCGAAGAGATCAAGCAGCTTAAAGCCCGCTATTTCGAATGCCTCGATGGCAAGGACTGGCCCGCCTACGAAACCGTCTTCGCGACCGATGCGGTGATGGATGCCCGTGAGGCGTTCAGCGCATCCGACCCGCTTTCTGGCGAATCACGGATATACGGACGCCCGGATCTGCTCGCCGGAATGGATACCAGCGAATGGGTGACAAAGGGCGCGAACGCGATCGCCGTAAATGCGGCGACACTGCTCGGAAGCGTCTGCACCGTCCATCGCGGCTACATGCCGCGCATCACAATCCTGGCAGCCGATGAGGCGGCCGGCATCTGGGGCATGGAGGATCTGCTGTGCTTTCCTCCGGGATCGCCGATCCGCGAAGTTCGCGGCCATGGCCATTATCACGAACGCTATGTCCGGCTCGAAGGACGTTGGCTGATCCGCAGCACAAGGCTGACGCGGCTCCGCATTGACGTCAGTTGACGGCTCGCAGCGCGAACTTGAGGCGGGTCGAGTTAATCTTCATTGCCGACTCCACTGATCCGCACCTACTAGGCCATCGTGTCTGTTCCCGCGCACCCCCTCGCCATACCGGTGTTCAGGTCGTTTCTGATCGCCCGCACGATGATCGTGTTGGCACAAAACGCGCTTGTCGTCGTCATCGGCTGGCAGGTGTACGATATCGCGCGGGAAACGATGGACACCAGGTCGGCGGCGCTTCAGCTCGGCCTGGTCGGGCTGGCGCAGTTCCTGCCGCTGCTGCTTCTCACGCTGGTGGTTGGCTGGACGGCCGATCATGTCGACCGACGCTTCATCGCACGCGCGGTGGTATTGCTGGAGGTCGGATGCGGACTGGCGCTAGCATTGTTGACCCATTCGGACGCGATGACCTTGCCGGCACTATTCGCGGTGGCCGCACTGCTAGGGGTTGCGCGCGCTTTCGCCGGCCCGGCATTCAGCGCGCTTGGCCCCAACCTTGTGCCCCCCACCCTGCTGCCGCGCGCGATCGCCCTCAATTCGACTGCGTGGCAGATCGGTGCGGTGCTTGGGCCGGCCGTCGGCGGTTATCTCTACGCTATCGATCGCCCCCTGCCCTATTTCGTCGCGGCCGGACTGTTCGGCATCGCGCTGCTGTCGCTGTTGACGATCGGCCCTGTCCCCCGCCCGCCCCGCAACCGCGACATGAAGCCCTGGCATCAGATGATCGAGGGGATGCGCTATGTTCGTCACAATCGCCTCGTGCTTGGCGCAATTTCGCTCGACCTGTTGGCCGTGCTTCTGGGCGGTGCAACGGCGATGCTTCCAATCTATGCCCGCGATATCCTGCAGGTCGGCCCTGAGGGGCTGGGTCATCTGCGCGCGGCCCCAGCGATTGGAGCCGGGCTTACCGCCCTGTGGCTGAGCTTCCGGCCGCTGACCACAAATGTCGGCCCGAAGATGTTGGTCGGCGTGGCGCTATTCGGCGCGGCGACCATCATATTCGGCCTTTCGCGCTCCATGACGTTATCGTTTTTCAGCCTGATCATATTGGGCATAGGCGACATGGTTTCGGTATTCGTGCGCCAGTCGCTGATCCAGATCTACACGCCTGATGCGATGCGCGGTCGCGTCAGCGCCGTCTCGACGCTATTCATCTCCGGCTCCAACGAACTGGGCGAAGCCGAGTCGGGTTTTCTGGCGGCGCTCATGGGGCCGGTTGCAGCCGTCGTGGCAGGCGGAGTCGGCGCGATCGCCATCACATTCCTGTGGGCGCGGTGGTTTCCGGAACTGCGCAATGCGCGTACTTTCGACCCACCCGACCACCTTTTACAAAAGCCAAGGGAGACGACAACATGAAGGTCTCGAATATTCTCGAAACGATCGGCAACACACCGCACATCCGCGTACAGCGGCTGTTCGGGCCGGACGCCGAGGTCTGGATAAAATCCGAACGCTCCAACCCCGGCGCGTCGATCAAGGACCGCATCGCGCTGGCTATGATCGAGGACGCCGAGCGGTCGGGCAAGTTGCAGCCGGGCGGCACGATCATCGAACCCACATCGGGCAATACCGGTATCGGGCTTGCGATGGTGGCGGCGGTCAAGGGCTATAAGCTCATACTCGTCATGCCCGAATCGATGTCGATCGAACGCCGCCGCCTGATGCTGGCTTACGGCGCGACCTTCGATCTCACCCCGCGCGAGAAGGGCATGAAGGGCGCGATCGAACGCGCGCTCCAGTTGATCGATGAAACGCCCAATTCGTGGATGCCGCAGCAGTTCGAGAATCCTGCCAACATAAAGGTGCATGCCGAGACCACTGCGGAAGAGATATTCGCGGACTTCGAAGATGCCCCGCTCGATGCGCTGATCACTGGCGTTGGAACCGGCGGACACATCACCGGATGCGCCGAAGTGTTGAAAGCACGCTGGCCGAGCCTGAAGGTGTTCGCGGTCGAGCCAACGCTTTCGCCGGTCATCTCGGGCGGCTCCCCCGCGCCGCATCCAATTCAGGGCATCGGCGCAGGCTTCGTGCCGGCCAATCTTCACACCAAGCAGCTTGACGGCGTGATCCAGGTTGATCCAGGCGCAGCCAAGGAAATGGCGCGCCGCGCCGCACGGGAGGAAGGCATGCTCGTCGGCATCTCTTCGGGCGCGACTTTGCAGGCTATTGCCCAGAAGCTCGCCGAGCTACCCGCAGGATCGCGGGTGCTGGGCTTCAACTATGACACCGGCGAACGCTATCTCTCGGTGCCCGACTTCCTGCCGGAGTGATCAGAGCCGCTTGCCCTGACGGCCGGCGACCTCGACAATATACTGCCACGCGACCCGGCCGGAGCGGCTACCGCGCTGGGTCGCCCAGCTGACCGCTTCCTGCGGATCGATGACAAGCCCGAAGCGATCAGCATAATTTTCGACCATCGCGACATAGGTAGGCTGGTCGCAGACATGGAAACCGAGCGAGAGCCCGAAGCGATCGGACAGCGCCAGCTTGTCGTCGATCACGTCTCGCGGATTGATGGGACTATCCTGTTCCTTCAGATCGCGCGGAACGATATGCCGCCGGTTGGCGGTGACATATAGCCGCGCATTGGCGGGCCGCGCTTCCGCGCCACCCTCCAGCATCGAACGCAGCAGGCGCGGCGCTTCGCTGCCCTCTGCAAAGCCGAGATCGTCTATGAACAGGATGAAGCTGCGCGGCGCATCAGCGATTTGCGCAAACAGGGTCGGCAGAGTCTCGAGATGGTCGCCGGCCACCTCGATCAGCGCTATCGCAACGCCTTCTCCCTGCAGCGCACCGACCGCGCTTTTCACCAGCGCCGACTTGCCCGCCCCGCGCGACCCCCACAGCAGGATGTCGTGCGCCGGATGACCGCGTGCCAGACGGCGGCTGTTTTCGATCACCGCCTCCTTTTGCGGATCGACTCCGGTGAGAAGATCGAGTTGCAGCGGCGCGAACGCGCGCGTCGCGACCAGCCCCCCGCCCCGCCAGATATAGGCGGGCGAAGCCAGCGGGTCGGCAAATGCGGGGGGCGGTGGCGCGATGCGATCGAGCGCGTCGGCGATCCGTTGCAAGATAGCGTCATCGGTCATTGATGCGCTCTAGCCGATCGATCGGCGGCCGTGAACAGCGTCGGCTTCAGCAAGATGCCGCCGCGCCAGCGCCCAGTCCGGCGCCTGCGCCGTCGCCTGCCGCAGCAGCGCCAGCGCGGCGCGCGGATTGCTGCCCGATTTATGCAAGATCCAGCCATAGCCGTGCGAAATGCGCGGATTTGCCGGCGCAAGACGGTACACCTCAGATGCGATGGCGATCGCCGCGTCCGTGCGGTTCGTCTGGAAGTAGCACCAGGCAAGATTGCCGGCGACCGCAACGTCCTGCCCACCAATGCGGCTGCGGACATCCTCAAGGACAAGCGCAGCTTCGGCGAAGCGCGCGTGCGCCATCAGCAGATCGGCCTGCAACAGGCGCGCCCGAACATTCATCGGGTTCTGGCGCAGGAACATATCCAGGACGCGAACCGCATCAGCGCCCCGCCCCGCACGACTCAACGCTCCCACCAGACGCAGGGCGACGTGCTCCGAGAAACGAAGATTGGCAGCGCGACGATAAGCCTCGACGGCCTCGGGCGGTCGATCGGCGGCGCTCCAGGCATCGCCGGCCAGCATATGGGCATCCGGTGCACCGGGGTTATCGCGCTGGAGGGTCAGGGCCATCTCCAGTCCCTGCCGGACGTTTCCAGCCGCAAGAAACTGGCGCACGGCCGCGACCTTGGCATCTGCGCCATCCCGTTCACCGTCGTCGGCTCGAGCAGCGAATCCGCTCCACACAGTTGCAGGCTGATCATTCGCCGCCTGATCGAGATAAACGGCCGCCGTCGCGCGATCACCTTGCGCTTCGTAGGCGCGGGCCAGCAGGGTCAGGGCATAGCTGTCGGCGGAGGCGGCATCGACGATTGGCTGCAGCGTTGCGACCACGGCATCGAAGTTGCCCGACCGCCATTCGGCGGCGGACAGCAACTGCCGGGCGGTGATATTGTTGGGCTGTGCCTCGACAAGCGAGGTCAGCGCGGTCGTTGCCTCGGCAAAATAGCCAAGCTGATAGGCCACAGCGCCCTTGAGGAGCAGCATGGCCGGCACTGCGTCCAGCGCCCCGCCGACCTGATCTATGAGCTTGTCAGCGAGCTTGAAGTTGCGCGCGCGTGCCGCCAGTGCAGCCTGAAGATAAAAGGCGCGCGGATTGGCGGCGTCGAGCGCCTGCACCTCGCGAGTCGCCGCCAGCATCTCCTGCGTGCGGCCAAGGTCCCCGAGCGTTGCGGCGCGCTCCAGCTGCGCAATGATATCGAAACGGTCGATCGCGAGCGCCTTGTCGAACCATGTCAAAGCGGCGATCAGACCATATTGATCGCGGACCAGTTCGCCCTTCAGGATCAGCGCATCGACATTCCTCGCATCAAGCGCGAGTGCATGATCCGAAGCGCGGATTGCACCAAGCCGCTCGCCGCTGAGCAAACGAAATCGGGCAATATCCACCCAGAGCGGAGCATTTCGCGGGATGATCGCGATAGCCTTGCCGAACTCGCGCGCCGTTCCCCGCAGCTCACCAAGCTCGGCCAGCGCCCGGCCGCGCATGCGGGCTGCATAGCCGCGATGGCGGGCAGGAATCCGGTCTGCCCGGGCCGCAGCCAGCGCATCCGCCGAGCGATGCTGCAGGATAAGCGCATGCGCCCGGAAATGTAGCGTTCGCGCGGGTTCAACGCCCGCATCGATTGCACGATCAAGCGCCTGTTCGGCAGCGCGCCCATGCCTTAGCGCAAGCGCGACGCGGGCCTGATACATCCATGCCGTCTTGTTACCGGGATCGGCATCGGTAGCGTTCATCAGTTGCACCTGAGCCGCCCGGGGATTCCCGACCACGAAGGCTTTATCCGCAGCCGCCAGATAGCGCATCGATTCCGCCCTGCCGGCCAGCGCCTGCGTTGCGCCGCCGATCAGCAGGGCAAACAACGCCAGTGCGCGGACGATCACGGCTGCAGACCGTACTGCTTCAACAAATCATAGAGCGTCGGCCGGCTGATCCCGAGCAGTTTGGCGGCGTTCGAGATATTATTCTCGGTGCGGGCCAGCGCCTGACGAATTGCCTTGCGATCGGCGATCTCGCGAGCCGCCTTGAGGTTGAGGAATTCGGCCTCTTCCTTTGCACCGCCAAGATCAAGATCGGCGGCGGTGATGAAGCGGCCGTCAGCCATGATCACCGCGCGTTTCATGCGGTTTTCAAGCTCGCGGACGTTGCCGGGCCATTTCCAGTCATTGAGCACCGCCAGCGCGTCAGGCGCTATCCCACGCACCTGCGGATTGAGCGACGCCGCGAAACGCTGGACGAAATGACGCGCGAGCAAGGTGACGTCCCCGTGCCGATCAGCCAGCGCCGGAATGGCGATGATGATCTCGGCGAGGCGATAATAGAGGTCTTCGCGGAAGCGGCCTTCGGCGATCATCGCATCAAGATTCTGGTGCGTCGCGCACACGATCCGGGTGTCGATCGCGATCGCCTTGCGGCCGCCGATCCGTTCTATCACGCGCTCCTGCAGGAATCGCAACAGCTTGACCTGAAGCGGAAGCGGTATGTCACCCACTTCGTCGAGGAACAATGTCCCGCCTGCGGCAAGCTCGATCTTGCCCTCGGTGGTCTTGATGGCCCCGGTGAACGCACCCTTCTCATAGCCGAACAGTTCAGCTTCGAGCAGATTTTCGGGGATGGCGGCGCAGTTAATAGCGACAAATGCGCCATTGCGGCGTGGACTCGCATC
>JBFXHW010000158.1:0-6552 GCA_050176605.1 Sphingobium sp.
CAATCATGGAGGCCTACCGGTCCGGCGGAACCCCATGGTTTGTGGTGATCGCACCCGATGGTCGCGTCGTGTATAACGGGTTTCAGCTCGACGCGGAGAGCCTCATCCAGAAACTTCGGCCGCTCACGGCCTGATAAAAGGAGCCTGGATGCCGCGGCGGCCCAGCGGTATAATTCCCGGGCCGGTGAAGTCGTGCGCAGCCCTAGATGATCTCCGCAACGCATTCCGACAGAGAAAGAGAAAGAGAGAGAGAGAGAGAGCCCTGTCCTCGATGATCCCGCATCAGGTGCTCTATGCTATCTGATCAGATCGCGGGCAAAGCCTTTTCCTTTCTTGCGCAATCGAGCATTCCGAGAGCCGACGCTACGATTCCCTTCAGCAAAGCTGGCTCGGGTCGCACGCGCGCGAGCACGCGCAATCCCATCAGCACGCTCAGGAGATGCCGTGCCATATCCTCTGCCGGCAGCAGTGATGCGATCGTGGCATCGGCCTGACCCGACTCTATTCGGCCCAGGAAAAACATCTCGATGCGCATGAGCACGGCCGCGACGTTTTCCCGGAACGCTTCGTCGGGGGGTGCCGCGTCGAGCGCGGTGTTCACGAGCATGCATCCCTTGCGCTCAGGATCCTCAAGCGAGCGCTTCAAGACATCGGAAAAGAACGCTTCGATGGCTTCGCGGGGCGGCAATGCCTCGCAACGCCGGATCCGATCCGCAACGCTGTGTTCGACATAACGGTCCAGCGATTTGATGAAGAGCGCGCGTTTATCCCCGAATGCGTTGTAAAGGCTCGCACCGGTGATCCGGGTCTTGTCGATAAGATCGCGCACGGATGTTGCCTCGTATCCGCGGCGCCAGAAGCACTGCATTGCTGCGTCGAGCACGGCTTCCTCATCGAATTCTCTTGGTCTTGCCATCCGGCGCTCTCGCAAATTCCAGCTTCGCGTCTTGCCATATTGTCCGCGCCGATGCATTCTAGAACAAATGGACTAAAACTCAAGGTGTGACCGCCGTCATCGTTTCTCTGCCGGCAGCCTTGGACGATCCAAAGGCTGGAATCATGGCTGCCCAGGAGGCGATTGAAGTTACACGAGCGGAACGCGTGGCGTCATGGCGGGGCACGCGGCTTGAGGGTCTGCTCTGGGCTGCTCGGAGCCTGCGTCGTGACGGCTCCGGTGAGGCAAACCAGTCCGGCGTATTTTGGGCATGCGGAAAAATGTAATCTTCCTTCGCGAGCATCGTGAGCTCGGCGACGTCGCGTGGCAGCGCGATCACGATCGCAGCCAGCCGCTTGCGGGCGAAACCGCGTATGTACGCGGCCCTGTATGCTGCGCTGCGCCGACTGCACCTCCGTCATCGGACGGTTTGTCAGGACTCGAGATTCTGCGTGGCTGGACGCTGCGAGGGTCGGCATCGTGGCGGATCGTGCAACCCCAATGACGACACCGCTCGAAGCAGACCAAAGCCAATTACAACGAAGAGAGACGTACCAGATGACGCTGTTTGAACCATTCCTGCTGCGCGGTGTAACGCTAAAGAACCGGGTGGTCGTCTCACCGATGAGCCAGTACCGCGCGCAGCACGGCGTGGCGAACGACTGGCACTTGGTCCACCTCGGTCGGTTCGCACTCGGAGGCGCCGCGCTGGTGTTCTGCGAGGCTACTGCGGTGCAGGAGCATGGCCGGCGTACACATGGCGACCTCGGGATATGGTCGGACGCCCACATCGACCGGCTCGCGGCGGTCACTCGCTTCCTCTCGCAAGAGGGAGCAGTTGCAGGCATCCAGCTCGCCCATGCGGGCCGCAAGGCGAGCGAACGCCGCCCCTGGCACGGTGAGACACCGGTCGACTCGGAAGACATCGCACAGCGCGGTGAAAAACCGTGGGCTGCACTCGGGCCGAGTGCGATCCCATACGCGGAAGGCTGGCCTGCTCCGGCCGCGATGAGCATCGAGGACATCAGGGAAGTGATCGCGTCGTTCCGAATTGCCGCTGAGCGAGCACGCGAGGCCGGCTTCCGGGTGATCGAGGTCTACGCCGCGCATGGGTTTCTCATCCACCAGTTTTACTCGCCGCTCGCGAACCAACGGCGCGATGACTACGGCGGAAGCCTCGAAGGACGATGCCGTCTGGCACTCGAGATCGCCGCAGCGATCCGCGAGGTTTGGCCAGACGAATACCCACTGGTCTTCCGCCTATCGGTCACCGACTGGCATCCCGAGGGCTGGCAAGTGGACGACACAATCTACCTCGCACAACGACTGAAGGACCTCGGCGTCGACGCGATCGACTGCTCAAGCGGCGGCATCTCAGGACGGGAACGTCCGCAGGGCATGACCCTCGAGCACGGCTATCAGCTCGCCCTCGCCGCGCGGGTGAAGACGGCAGCACGCATCGCGACGATCGGTGTCGGACTTCTTTGGGACCCGAAGCTGGTCGACCGCTCGATCGACCAAGGCGATATCGACCTCGTCGCACTCGGTCGCGAACTGCTGGAGGACCCGAACTGGCCATTGCAGGCGGCCCGCGAACTTGGCGCCGACGGGGTTCATGGGATGTGGCACCCGGAGTTCGGGTGGTGGCTCGAGAAACGGGCGCGGGCTGTCCGCAGACTCGGGATACGCAAGTGATCGACCATTGATCATCAACAACGCCCTCGGCCCGAAATCCCGGCGCGATTGCTCTTGCCGCGACCCAGGATAGATACAACATCCCTTAGGACAGGAACTCGATGGAGGAGTAGGTAGCCGCGCACTGCGAGATCTAGACATCGTCATTGTTGACGTCGCCCGTGCATGAAGTGGCGGCCCCGTTCGAGATTGAGCAGGTATCGCAGATGAGCTGATAAAGCCTTGGCGGTCTCGGCTATGGTCCTTCACCCTACGATTTGCTGCAGGGCTTGCCGCCTGCACGACGATGGCCATGCGGTTATCTGCACAACGCAAGAGTCTCCCGCCTGAGCGAGCGCGAATGACAGTCGTGCATTCGAAACGTTCCGACATGATGCCCACCGATCTTTTCACACGAACGATTGTACTCGAAGGGCCACTCAATCACTCAATGACGACAGCGCCAGATGATTCTTGGGATAGCCGATCGCTGTCCAGTCGATCCGACCATGGTGCGCGGATCGGATATTCAGACCGGGCTCTATTGAGGGCAAGCTCTGTGGCGCAATGTAGCTGATGTCTATTTTGGTCGCACTGGGAATAAATCTACCAGCATCGTACTTCTAAACGTCAATTCTTTCGGCCGCACCATTGGTTTTTGGATGCATCGCCGAATGCATCGATTCCATAGCCGGAGGTCTTTGGCGGTGGAGACCTACGCTCATATTTTTGGGCTACAGGCATGGAAAAAAGAACACGGACCACCGAAAAAGTTGAGGCAGTGTCGCAGGCGACGTTATACTTTCGATCTTGAGGGAACACGAGATGTATGCACATATTTTGGTCGCAAGGGATGGCTCTAGTCTGGCGGTCGATCAGTCGATAGCCGCTCGAGATTTTCCGATTTCCCCGGCAGCACCTCCTCCATGAACTTGTGAAGGATAAGTCCGCGCTCGCGGCCGCCTCTGCCGCGAAACTATAGCGTGTCGGGGCGTCGTCCATCCATGATAACACTGGCACTAGAGGCGCCAGATAGTTACCCTGTTCCGGCCCAGATGCTTGGATTGATACAACGCCGCATCAACCTGGTGAAAGACGTCGGCCGGCGATTGTGGCCCTTCAAAAATCCCAAGCCCCATCGAAACCGTCACCACACCGTAGGGTTGGTTCCCGGGGTGTGTAATTGCCAACGCACCGACTCGATTCCGCAATGCCTCAAAAAAAGTGTGTGCGTCCAGAGCGGCGCGTGTACGACACGCCATGAGAAACTCCTCGCCGCCGATCCGGAAAAAAAGATCGTCGGCATTTGTTAAATGCGTGCGCAGAACCGTGCCTATTTGGCGCAGAACGTCGTCTCCAGCCGCATGGCCATGCCTGTCATTGTAGCTTTTGAAATTGTCGATATCGAGAATGGCGACGGATCGGAATAGGCCATCGTTGGCCGTGTTGAGATATTCTGGAAATTGTCGTGAGTAGGCATGCCGGTTCGGTATTCCCGTCAACGCGTCGATACTGGCGCTGCGTGCTTCGGTGATATCCGTAAAAATCCAGATTCGCGCAGCCAACCTTCCACCTTCATCGAACGGCACACTGCGCCGCGAAAAAATGCGGCCGTCCTTGAGCAGAATTTCGTCCTCGGAGGTCTCCTGGGCCAGCTGCAGCCGATCCACCTCGCGAAGGAAACCCTCCGGGTCCAGCAGTTGGTCCGTCACGAAAGTGAGCATGCCGAGCTCGTTCTTCGTGCTCACCAATTCGTCTGGAATCTTCCAGAGCTGAGCAAAAGAGCGATTCGCATAGACTACGCGACGCTCGGAGTCGGTTAGTAGGACGCCGTCCGGAAGCGCATCCAAAGTCCGCTCGAACAGCGAGCGCACGGCAGTCCCTCCAAATGTCATGCGCTTCAATCCTCTAGTCCGCCCCAATTGCGCTCGGTCATTGTATCCGGGAATGGTTGTAGTTTCGTCACTTACGCCCTTGCCCAATAGATCGAGGATGCGGTGTTCACGAGCATGCACTCCTTGCGCTCAGGATCCTCAAGCGATCGCTTCAAGACATCGGAAAAGAACGCTTCGATGGCTTCGCGGGGCGGTAATGCACGGCAACGTCGGATACGGTCGGCTACGCTGTTCTCCACATAGCGGTCCAACGATTTGGCGAAGAGCGTGCGCTCATCCCCGAATGCGTTGTAAAGGCTCGCGCCGGTGATCCGGGTCTTGTCGATAAGGTCGCGCACTGACGTTGCCTCGTTGCCTCGTAGCCATGGCGCCAGAAGCATTGCATTGCCGCGTCGAGCACGGCTTCCTCATCGAATTCTCTTGGTCTTGCCATCCGGCGCTCTCGCAAAATTCCAGCTTCGCGTCTTGCCATATTGTCCGCGCCGATGCATTCTAGAACAAGTGAACTAGAACTCAAGGTGTGACCGCCGTCATCGTTTCTCTGCCGGCAGCCTTGGACGATCCAAAGGCTGGAATCATGGCTGCCCAGGAGGCGATTGAAGTTACACGAGCGGAACGCGTGGCGTCATGGCGGGGCACGCGGCTTGAGGGTCTGCTCTGGGCTGCTCTATCGATCGCGATCTTTTCAGGCTGGTTCGTGGTGACCCGGTTCAGCGTCACGCGCGAATTGCAGGTCTGGGACGTGACCGCGCTTCGCTTCGGCGTGGGCGCCGTCCTCCTTGCCCCGGCTGTCCTGCGTCGCGGTTCGCGCCTTCCCATGTCTGCATGGGGTGAGGGGCTTTTGTTTGCATTGCTGTGGGGTGCACCCTTCGTGCTCCTCGTGGCGCTCGGGCTCAAACTGACTTCGGCGGCACAGGCCGCCTCCATTGCTCCAACGACGATGCCTCTCGTCGCAGGAATACTCTCCTTCGTCTTCCTGAAGGAACAGCAGGGGTGGATCCGGTGGACTGGATATGCCGCGATCCTCGCCGGACTGGTCTGCCTCACCGGAGCCGTCACGACACAGGCTCCGCCCAGTCCAGCCGGCGTTACGGCCCTAGCCGCGGCAGGTGGCATGTGGGCGGTCTATACGTTGCTGTTCCGCCGTAGCGGCCTGTCGTCGATCCAGGCGGCGGCGCTCATCTGCATCTGGTCGGCAGCTCTCTTTCTGCCGGCCTATGTCCTCTTCGGTCTCAGCCATCTCGGCCGCGCGTCCGCAAGCGAGATAGCGCTCCAGTTGTTTTACCAGGGTGTGTTGATGGGGGCGGTTGCGCTCGTCACCTTCAATAGAGCGGTTTCGCTGTTGGGCGCCTCGGCGGCGACGGCCATGATCGCTCTCGTTCCCGCTGCGGCATCGCTGCTTGCCATCCCGGCCCTGGGCGAAACGCCGTCGTTCGTCGAAGGCATTGCAATAGCAGTCATCGTTGTGGGCGTCCTGCTGGCGGCCAGCCGGCCATCGTCTGCAACACTGTCAATTCAACCGCAGGAGACACCATGATCCGCTTCTATTTCCATCCCACGCCGAACCCGGCCAAGATTGCCCTGTTCCTTGAGGAGGCAGGGGTTCCATATGAAACCGTGGCCGTCGACACCAGCAAGGGCGAGCAGCACGCTCCGGCGTTCCGGGCGATCAATCCGAACGGCAAGGTACCAGCCATTGTTGACACGGACGGTCCGGGAGGCAGGCAAGCGCGGGTTTTCGATTCCACTGCGATCCTGATCTACCTTGCCGAGAAAACGGCTAAGTTTCTCGGCACGCCGGAGGATCGGCCCGAACTGCTGTCCTGGCTGCTTTTCCTTGGCACGGGTCTCGGGCCTTTTTCGGGACAAGCCGTGCATTTCCAGTTCGCCGCGCCGGAGGGCCAGGAATACGCGACCAACCGCTATCGTCGCGAGGCCGAGCGCCACTATCAGGTCCTGAACGATCATCTTGAGGGGAGGGACTGGATCATAGGCGACAGCTACACGATCGCCGACATGTCCGCCTGGGGCTGGCTCGATCGCGCCTCC
>JBFXHW010000159.1:0-6532 GCA_050176605.1 Sphingobium sp.
GCTCTGGGTTGGGAGCAGGCGGCCTTCATTCGCGCGCGAGCCTGCGCCGGAGACAGGGACCTTGGAAACTATTTTCTGCAGGCGATACGTCCGTTCATCTGGCGCCGCTCGCTGGATTTCGGCGCGATCGATGCCATCCTGGATATCAGCCGCCGCATCCGTGACCATTATGCAAGCGGGCAGGCATTCGGGCCGGGATATGACCTGAAGCGTGGACGGGGCGGTATCCGGGAAGTCGAATTCTTCGCTCAGGTCCATCAGCTCATTCATGGCGGGCGACAACCGGAATTACGCGCGGGAGCGACGCGCGACGCGATCCGTTCACTGGGACAGGCGGGCATCATAGGTAGCGCGACGGCGCGAAGTCTGGATGAAGCCTATGTGTTGTTTCGCACTATCGAGCACCGGCTTCAAATGGTGGAGGATCGCCAGACGCACGAATTGCCGAAGGACGAGAGCAGCCTGACCAATGTCGCGCTGTTGCACGGCCTGGAAAGCGGTACCCGGCTTCTCGATCTGCTTCGGCCTCATGTGACCTGGGTCGGCGCCAATTACGACCGGCTGGCCAAGGAAAAGGACGAAGAGCGACTGTCTACCCAGCCAGAACGGTTGCGTGATCAGCTTGCCGGTCTGGGGTTTCCCGAAGCGGATGTCGCGGCGGCCCGCATTACGCGCTGGCGTGACGGGTCGGTACGCGCCTTGCGTGGCTCAGCGGCCCGGGAGGCGCTCGAGGAACTGCTGCCGGGATTGTTTGCGGGGCTCGCCGGGGCGCCCGATCCCCAGACCGCGCTGAACCGGCTCGACGATCTGATCGTGCGCCTGCCCAGTGCGATCAACTTCTTCAAGCTGCTTGTGGCCCGGCCCGCGCTGGTTACCATGCTGACGCAGATATTGAGCCATGCGCCCACGCTGGCGGACGCTCTGGCGCGCCGTGCGGAATTGCTGGATGGCCTGATCGACGCGAGTGCGCTGGAACCCACGCCGCCGGTCGCAGATCTGGCGGGCTGGCTCGCGAGCGGCGAAGCAGGCGACGATTATCAGGTGTTGCTCGACCGCGTCCGGCAGAAGGTAGGTGAGCGCCGCTTTGCGCTTGGCGCGCAGATCGTTTGCGGCGCGGCCGATCCGCTGGAGGTTGGAGGCGGCTATGCCCGGTTGGCAGAGGCGGCTGTCTCTGTTCTGGCGGCTGCTGCGACGGAGGAATTTGTTCGCCTGCACGGAGTTGTTCCCGGTGGCGAGATGGTCATCGTTGCGCTGGGTCGCCTGGGCGGGGGCATCCTCACCCATGCATCCGATCTCGACCTGATCTTCCTTTTCACCGGTCATTTTGAGCGGGAGTCGGACGGTGCAAAGCCGCTCGGCGCGACACAATATTTCAACCGGCTGGCCCAGCGCGTTTGCGCTGCGCTCAGCGTGCAGACCGCGTCTGGCCCGCTTTACGAGGTCGATACCCGTCTGCGCCCGTTCGGCACGCAAGGCCTGTTGGCAGCAAGTGTGGACAGTTTCTCAAAATATCAGCAGGATAGCGCCTGGACTTGGGAACATCTCGCATTGACGCGCGCGCGACCGATTTTCGGTTCCGCCGAGGCGCGGGAGAAGGTGAATGCGGTGATCGCCGAGGCCCTGACACGCGACCGGGACGAGGCGGCGCTGCTGCGGGACGCCGCCAAGATGCGCCGAGACATTGCCAAGCACAAGCCGCCCGCCGGTCCGCTGGACGTCAAGCTGGCACCGGGTGGCCTCATCGATCTGGAATTCCTGGTGCACGTCACGCAGTTGCGTCATCATTCCGGCTTCGATCCCGATCTTGGCAAGGCCATCGCGACGCTCGCCGATGCCGGACTGATATTTCCCGAGCTTGGGGCGGCCCACGATCTGTTGACGCGCTATCTCGTCGTGTCACGGCTGGTCTCGCCGGGGGCCATCGAGCCGCCGTCCGCGACCCGGCCGCTGGTGGCCGGGCGCTGCGGCGCGCCGGACTGGGACAGGCTGCTTGCCATGCTGGATGAGGCGCGGCAAAGCGTTTCCCGCGAATGGAACGCCCTCATCACGGAGGCGGAAATCGAGGAGAATGACTGATGCTCGAAGCCGGAGACATGCTGCCTGACGCATCGCTTGTTGGCGCTGACGGCGCGCCGCTGACGCTGGCGGATTATCGTGGCAGGCCAATCGTCGTCTATTTCTATCCCAAGGCGGATACGCCCGGCTGCACCAACGAGGCCAAGGATTTCACTGCCTTTTCGGGGGATTTCGCCAAGGCAGGGGTGCCGGTCATCGGCATATCCAAGGACAAACTCGCCAAGCTCGCGAAATTCCGCGACAAGTACGGGCTGACTGTGGTGCTGGCTTCGGACGAGTCGGGAGCGGTGTGCGAGGCTTTCGGAACCTGGATCGAAAAATCCATGTATGGGCGCAGCTATATGGGGATTGCCCGGGCGACCTTTCTGGCCGACGCCGAAGGAAAGATTCTGCGTGTCTGGCCCCAGGTCAAGGTGAAGGGGCATGTGGCAGAAGTGCTTGAAGCGGTGAAGGCGATCGCCTGATGGCGGGCGCGACCGGCGCGTTCATCGTCGCCGCCGCATTTCTGACCGCGCTTTTATCGGGCGTTTTCGGCATGGCGGGCGGGCTCGTACTGATGGGCGCGCTGGCGTTTGTCCTGCCGGTTTCCGCCGCGTTCGTGACGCATGGGATCCTGCAGCTCGTCGCCAACGGCTGGCGGGCCATTCTCCACAGGGCGCATATCCGCTGGGGCGTTATTGCCTTCTATGGGGCGGGTTCGGTTACAGCGGCCTTGCTGGTGCACGCAGTCGCCTTCGTCCCGTCGCGGCCGTTACTGTTTCTGATGCTTGGGCTTGTGCCGATGCTGATCTGGCTTCCTCGTACATGGCTCTCGCTTGACGCCGGTCGTCCGCCACAGGCGGTGGCCTGCGGCTTTGCCGTCACGGGCCTCAATCTCGTCGCGGGGGTAGCCGGACCGGCACTCGATCTTTTTTTCGTGAGGACCGAATTGTCGCGTCATGAAATCGTGTCGACGAAGGCGGCAAGTCAGGTCCTGGCCCATGGCGCGAAGATAGCGGTTTATGGGGCACCGCTGCTTGCGGCGGGTGGGCAGGGGATGCCGCAATGGTGGGTGTTCGCGCTTTCGATCCCGTTCTCGGTGGTCGGCACGACGCTCGGCGGCCGCATACTCGACCGGCTCAGCGACAGGGGATTCAAGCGAGCGACGGCCTTGCTCGTGACGGCGATCGGTTGCCTTTATCTCCTGAAGGCGATCCAGTCATGGCAATGACGCTCGCCGCGGCCTGCATCGATGTACTCACGACCGCCGACCCGCGCGCCAAGCTGATGGCTGCGAGGGCGGTGACCCGGCGGTGGCGGAAGGGGGAGATCGAGCATCGTTTCGATGTCTCCATGCCCGACACGCCCGCCCGCCCGGCGCAACCGGAACTGCTGCCGCCCAATCGTATGCCCAAGCGCGGAAATGGCGGATCGGAGCGGGCACGGATCGCAATGCTGCATGCGTTGGCGCATATCGAGTTCGTCGCCATCGATCTGGCGTTCGACATGGCGGGGCGCTTCGGCAAGGATATGCCCCGCGAATTCGCCGGAGACTGGCTGCGCGTCGGCGCGGAAGAGGCGATGCATTTCGCGCTGCTGGACAGAAGATTGCGGGCTCTGGGTTCGCATTACGGCGCGCTGCCCGCTCATGGTGGTCTGTGGGAAGCGGCGACCGAGACGGCTCATGATGTGCTCGCGCGCCTCGCTATCGTGCCCATGGTACTGGAGGCGAGAGCGTTGGACATCACGCCAACGACCATCCAGAAATTCTCCGGAGCCGGAGATTTCGCTTCGGCGAAAATGCTGGAACGAATCATGGCCGACGAAATCCGTCACGTCGCTTTTGGGACGAAGTGGTTTTCACGAGAGACGAGCCGATTAGGGCTGGATGCCCCCAATCATTACCAAAAGCTTGTAAACCGCCACTTTCGCGGTGCGTTGAAGCCACCGTTCAACGACTCGGCGCGCCATCAGGCCGGTTTAACGCGCGATTATTACATGTTGCTTGCCTATTAACTTTCGTCTGGCAGACATTGTTCCCACGGGGGCAGACAAAGTTCTGCGAAACAAAAATCTCCAAACACGCCAGGCACGGGCAGTACTGGCGCATAGGTAGGGTCGCATGTCAAAAAAGGTCTCGGTAGATAATGGTTTGCGCGTGGACAGGTTCCGCGGTTTTTCCAGAGGAATGAAAGCAGCGATTGCCATTTGCGCAATGGGCCTGACCGCCGCTTCGCTTCCTGCCCATGCCGATACGCTGATCGACAATGATGACGACCCCTATAGCGACGATCTGAGCGCTGCGACTCGTCCCGCCGGTGTCGCGAACCCGGATGCGACCTTCGCCAACCTTTTCTCGAGCTGGAAGCGGCTGGACGACATGGGGTCGACCACCCAGAGCCGCACCACCATCTATATTCCGACCGGTCTGCCGGTCGAGAAGCTTCAACTCACCAGCAATTTCGGCGTTCGCTCCGACCCGTTCAACGGCCGTGCGCGCATGCACAAGGGCATCGATATTCCCGGTCCGATCGGTACGCCGATTTATGCGACTGCCGATGGTATTGTCAGCCGGTCCCAGTGGGTTAGCGGTTACGGCAATCTGGTCGAAATTGCGCATGGCAACGACACCCAGACCCGCTACGGTCACCTCTCGAAGCTGCTGGTCGATCCCAACACGCGCGTTCATCGCGGCCAGCTGATTGGCCTTATGGGGTCGACGGGCCGTTCCACCGGCAGCCATCTTCATTATGAAATCCGGGTTGCCGGCGCCGCGATCAATCCGCTGCCGTTCATCACCGGAACCGAGCGTGCACTGGCGCTCAACACCTCTTCCACTATCGCACTGGGCGGTCCGACCGCCAGCGAGGAAAAGGCCGTCAAATAAACATTAGTTGCCAACGCAACGATGGATTGGCCTTGCGGCGGACCGCCGCCATGCATATCTTTCATTCATGAGCGATATCGCCCTTACCCCGTCCGCCGCCGCGCGTGTCGCGCTGATCGCGGACAAGCAGGCCAAACCCGCGATCCTGCGCCTCGCCGTAGAGGGGGGCGGATGTTCCGGTTTTCAGTATCGCTTCGGCCTCGCCGAAGGTGTCGAGGAAGATGATCTTGCGGTCGAAACCGATGGGGTGAAGCTGGTGGTCGATGCCGTAAGTCTCGATCTGGTGCGCGGATCCGCCGTGGATTATGTCGAGGACTTGGGCGGCGCAGCCTTCAAGGTGACCAATCCCAACGCAACGGCAGGTTGCGGCTGCGGCTCCAGTTTCTCGGTCTGACGATCTCGCCGCCTCTTGACGGGGAGGTTCAATTCCGCTCCGTGGGCGCATGCGCATTGCCACCTTCAACATCAACGGTATCAAGGCACGGCTCCCGCGCCTGATCGAATGGCTCGACGAGACAAGGCCGGATATCGCCTGCCTGCAGGAACTGAAGACATCCGACGAGACCTTCCCGGCCGCCGATATCGAGGCGGCGGGCTATGGTGCGATCTGGCATGGGCAGAAGGGGTTCAACGGTGTCGCCATCCTTGCGCGCGGCGAAACACCGGCCGAGGTGAAACGCGGTCTCGACGGCGAACCGGAGGACGAGCACAGCCGCTATATCGAGGCGGATGTGAAGGGCGTGCGCGTCGCCTCCATCTATCTTCCCAACGGCAATCCGGTTCCGGGACCGAAATTCGATTACAAGCTGCGCTGGATGAAGCGATTGCGGGATCGCGCGGCGGAAATCTGGGCGGAGGAAGTTCCCGCGATCCTTGCGGGCGATTATAATGTGATCCCCTATGACCGCGACGTCTATTCAGTGAAGGCGATGGCGGACGATGCGCTGATGCAGCCGGAAAGCCGTTCGGCCTATCGCGCGATGACGGCGGGCGGCTGGACCGATGCGCTGGCCATGCGCCATCCGGCGGGTGGTGTGTGGACCTATTGGGATATGAAGATGAATGGGTGGGCACGCGATGAAGGGTTTCGTATCGACCATCTACTGCTCTCTCCCGTAGCAGCAGATCGGCTGGTCGATGCGCAGGTCGACAAGGTTTATCGTGGACGTGAAAGGCCTAGCGACCATACCCCGGTATGGGTGGAGTTGCGCGACTGAAGGCGCGCGTCCGGTTGCGACACCATTGCGGACATTCATTTTTGCGTTTCAGAGTAGCTAAGGTCGAGGCATTGGGTTTTCCAATTCAGCGCGAAATCGCTTTTATTTATTGGATAAGGTGCTGAAGGATCGTCGATATATGGGTTTTGACCTCCAGCCCCGTCGATAAAGACTATAAAACGAACACTATGCTTACCAACAGGCGCATTGGGGCGTTCGTAATATCCGCATGTCTGACCAGACTGTTGATCCCCCGAAAATTGAACGCGATTGAATTGCGTCGTAGGGTCATTCAGTTGCTGGCGCATAAGTTCTTCCGCCTCATCAACGGCTTTTGCGCGCCAGTCTGAATTACATCCGCCGACGGAATTTA
>JBFXHW010000160.1:0-6523 GCA_050176605.1 Sphingobium sp.
CCAAAGTGACCGGGAGGAGTTTATGGCTGGAAGGTTGCGCGGCAAAACCGCGCTCGTGACGGGTGCGGCGCAAGGGATTGGCGCGGGCATCGTCAAGGCGATGTGCGCCGAAGGCGCAAGCGTTTTCGCCGCCGATCTCAATTTCGATGGAGTGAGCAAGGTTGCCGCAGGCTGCGGCGCCAAACCCCTGAAGCTTGATGTCATCCAGGAGGCGGATTGGGAGCGCGCGGCATCCCAACTCGCCAATTCCGGCCTTTCTATCCTCGTCAACAATGCCGGGATCGAACTGGTCAAGCCGATGACCGAGCACAGCCTTGATGACTGGCGTAATCTGATGGCGGTCAATGTCGATGGTCTGTTCCTGGGGTGCCGCACGCTGCAACCGCTGCTGGCGGCCTCAGCAAGCCCGGCGAGTCCTGCCGGTGTCATCAATATCTCCTCGATAGCGGGGCTGGTCGGTTATCCCGACCAGCTTGCATACAACACGTCGAAAGGCGCGGTTCGCCATATGACGAAGAGTCTGGCGATTGAATGGGCCGCCCATGGGCTCAATATTCGCTGCAACTCGATCCATCCCGGCTGCATCCGCACGCCGATGCTGGAGATGGCGGTGGAAGGCTGGGTGCGCGAAGGATCGATCCCGGCGGATGACCCCTGGGGAGCGGTCGCCTCGCTATGCCCGCTTAATGCCGTTGGCGCACCGGAGGATATCGCGATGGGCGCCGTCTATCTCGCCAGCGACGAGGCGCGGTTCGTCACCGGCATAGAGTTGGTGATCGACGGCGGATGGGTGGCGCGATGAGCCGTGCCACCAACGCGAGCCAGCGGCTGTGGATGTATGCCACCATGGTCAAGAGCCGTCATTTCGAGGCATGCATCAAGCCAGCCTATTTCGAGGGCAAGACCCCGGTCTTCAATATGGCGAAGGGGCCGCTGCCCGGCGAAATGCACCTGTCCGACGGACAGGAGCCCTGCGCTGTCGGCGTGTGCGCGCATCTGCGCCCCGGCGATACGGTTACGGCGACGCACCGGCCGCATCATATCGCCATCGCCAAGGGAGTGGATCTTGACGCCATGGCGGCGGAGATATTTGGCAAGGCGACGGGCCTTTCGGGTGGACGCGGCGGTCATATGCACCTGTTCGACGCGCGCGTGAATTTCGCCTGTTCCGGGATTATCGCACAGGGGCTTGGCCCTGCGGTCGGCGCGGCGCTCGCGGCAAAGCTGCGCGGTGAAGACAAGGTCGCGGTCGCGTTCCTCGGCGAAGGGGCGGCCAATCAGGGCGCGTTCCATGAATCGTTGAACCTTGCCTCTGTCTGGAAGGTGCCGGTCGTCTTCGTGATCGAAGACAATGCCTATGGCATTTCCGTTTCGAAGCGCGACTGCACCGCTGTCCCCCGCAATTCCGATCGCGCGGCGGCCTATGCGATGCCGGGTCATCACGTCTCGGACAATGATCCTGATGCGGTCTATGCCGCAGCGGAGACGGCAATCGCGCGTGCGCGCGCGGGCAATGGCCCAAGTCTGATAGAGATCGAGACCACACGGCTGGAAGGGCATTTCATGGGCGATGCGGAAGGGTATCGGCCAGAGGGCGAAGTGGATCGTCTCAAATCTCTCGATCCCATCCCCCGCTATCGCGAGCGCCTGCTGGCAGAGGGCTTCGACGCAGCCGATCTCGACGCTGCCGAGGCGCAGGCGCGTAGCGAAGTGGACAATGCCTTCTCTGCGGCTCGCACCGCCGATTACCCCGAACCGAAGGAGGCTTTCGACCATGTCTTCGCCTGAACCCGCGATGCGCAAGATGCCTATCGCCAAGGCCATGGCGGAGGCCATCGGTCAGGAAATGGCTGCCGACCCGACCGTGCTGGTCATGGGCGAGGATATCGCCGAGCTGGGCGGCGTTTTCGGCACAACGACCGGTCTTCTCGACAAGTTCGGGCCAGAGCGGGTGCGCGACACACCCATTTCAGAAACTGCCTTCATCGGTGCGGCTGTGGGGCTGGCCGCATCGGGAATGAAGCCGGTCGTCGAGTTGATGTTCGTAGACTTCTTTGGCGTGTGCATGGACGCGATCTACAATCTCGCCGCCAAGCAGAGCTACTTTTCCGGCGGGCAGGTGACATGCCCGATGGTGCTGATGACATCGGTCGGCGGCGGCTATGGCGATGCCGGACAACACAGCCAGTGCCTCTACGCCACATTCGGCCACCTGCCAGGCATGAAGGTCGTCATTCCATCCAACGCCTATGACGCCAAGGGCCTGATGCTGGCCGCCATTCGCGATCCCAACCCGGTGATCTTCATGTATCACAAGGCATTGCAGGGGATGGGTTGGCTCGGCACCGTCAAGGGGTCGATAACGGATGTACCCGAAGGTGACTATGTGGTGCCGATCGGCAAGGCAAAAGTGGTTCGCGAAGGCGTCGACCTGACCATCGTAAGCCTTGGCGCGGGCGTTCATCACGCACTGGAGGCGGCAAAAGCATTGTCGGGCGAAAGTGCCGAGGCAGAGGTGATCGACCTCATCAGCATCGCCCCGCTCGATCGGGAAACCATCCGCTTGTCAGTTGCCAAGACAGGACGGTTGCTGGTGATCGACGATGACTATCTGAGCTACGGCATCGGGGCAGAAGTCATCGCCTCGGTTTGCGAAGATCGTTCCATCAAGCTGAATGCACCGCCCCGCCGCATCGCCTACCCCGACATCCCGGTGCCCTTCACCCCGGTTATGGAGCACCATGTTCTGCCCAATGCCGACATGCTGCTGGGCGAAGCCAGGGCAATAATGGAGATATGCGCGTGACAGATATCGTTGTTCCATCTGGATTGTGGGAGGCGAGCGACACCGCCGTGATCGCGTCATGGCTCTATGGCGACGGCGACGCGGTTCAGGCGGGCGCGGTGATCGCAGAGATCATGGTCGAGAAATCCAGTTTCGAGGTGACAGCGCCTGCGAACGGGGTCTTGCGGATCGGGCTGGAAGAAGAGAGCGAGGTCAGCGCTGGCCAGGTAATCGGCAGTGTTGGCTGACCAGCCCCGCCATTGAGCAAGCTGGTTGAGAAAATCGCGTCGCTCATTTCTCCCGATGCCGTCATTGAGCGGGGTGAGGGGCAAAGCGCGATATCGCGAGACGCCGAAATACTGGACCAGTTGCTTGCTGCCGACAGCGAAGCGTCGTTCATACGCCTCTGGACCAATAGCCGGTGCCTTGTCACGACAAGAGCGGTCGCCCGGATGCCTGCTTTTGCCGAAGCCGCCGCTGAGGCGCAGGCAAGCGGATGGCCGGTTCATGTGCGCCATTCGGGCGGATCGACAGTTGTGCATCATCCCGGCATCCTCAACATCAGCATGTTTCGCTGCGGACTCGGAAAGTCGCCTGGTATCCATGATGCCTATGGCGACCTGATTGACCGGATGGCAGCCGCGCTCACGGCTCTGGGAGTCGAGGTTTCAACGGGATCTGTGACGGGCAGCTTTTGCGACGGACGCTACAACATCATCTCCGATGGGCGAAAGATCGCGGGCACCGCTTGCCATTCACGCATGAGCCGGACAGGATATGCACAGCTGGCCCATGCTTCTCTTTTGGTTGAGACAAATATCGAGTCCGATATCGATAGGATATCACGATTTGAGCGCTCCCTGGGCCTGCATGGGCAATATGATCGGGACGCGCATGCATCGCTTGCAGCGATTCTAGACAAGCGTAAGCGACTGGTGAAGGCATCGGCCTGAAGCGCGTTGCATTGCGCATCGAGCGGGAACGCGATGAGATCCTGCCTGATCTCTGGTTCGGCGTTAAGAGGGCCACGCCCCAACGCGTGAAGAGGAGCCGTACACGGTAGTGCACTATATCAAGTCGGCGTGTACCAGTCGCGATCCAGCATCCGCGATGCCCTGACCAGCAGAAGACCGGCGATCACGTAAAATCCGGTTCCAGCAAGAATGGAGTAGCGCAACGCCTCATTCCCAAAATTCCTGGTCAACTGATCCGACAGCCAGCCGATCGCGGGCGTGCCCAGGCCTATACCGATAAGATTGTTTACGAACAGGAATATCGCCGAGGCGGTTGCGCGCATGTTTGGCGGGACGAGGTGCTGGATCGCCGAAAGGACAGGACCCAGCCAGACCAGACCAAGGGCGGTCGGAACAAGCAAAAGGGCTATTGCCAGACCTAGGCTGTTTGCAAGCAGGCCGGATACATAGAAGGGAATGGTAATGAAAAAGGCGATGGCAGGTACGAGCGCATAGGCGGACCGGGACGCGGTACCGAGCCGGTCGGCCAGCGCGCCGCCCAACCAGATTCCGGCAACACCGCCCACGAGGAGGATCGATCCATACCAGAGCGATGCTTCGAGCAACGTCACGCCAAAGCTGCGCACCAGATAGGACGGCAACCAGAAGAAAAGACCATATCCCATCATGGAGGAGCAGGCGGCTGCGACACATATGATCCAGAAGCTGGGCTTGCCAAGCAGTAGCGAGACGACTTCGTTCAGTTTCGGAGCGTTCGAGCTGGCCGCCCCGTCATAGCGGCCGCGCCCCGGATCCCTGACCGCAAGTTTGAACAGGGGTGCGATAGCCACGCCTGCCAGTCCGACGATGAAAAAGGCGTAGCGCCAGTCGATCAGGGTCGCGATGACGCCTCCGAATACGATGCCTGCCGCACTGCCGATCGGGATACCGAAGGAATAGGCCCCCAGCGCCCGCGCGCGCATGTGGGGCGGATACATGTCGCTGATCAGGGAGTAGGCGGGCGCGACGCCGCCGGCTTCGCCGATCCCCACGCCCAGACGCGCAGCGAACAATTGCCAGAAATTATGCACCGTGCCGCAAATCGCGGTCATCCCGCTCCAGATCACCAGCGAAACCGTCATGATCCAGCTTCGGTCGCGACGGTCGGCCAGCATCGCGATCGGGATGCCGAGGCCGGTGTAGAACAGTGCGAAAGCAAGTCCGCCCATCAATCCCAGTTGCGCGTCGCTCAGGTTCAGCTCTGCCTTGATCGGCACGGCAAGAATGCCGATGATCTGACGGTCTATGAAATTGAACGTATAGACCAGCACCAGCATGAACAGCGCGAACGTCCGGCGGGTCGCATTGCCGGACGTTCGCGCTTCTGTACCCAGCGGGATCAGAACCTCATCTCCGCCGAGACAGATACGGTCCGGGGTGGGCCGTAATAGCCAATGATCGAATCCCCGAAGAGCGCACCGGGGAAGCTGTACCCGCCAACGCGATATCTCTTGTTTGCGAGGTTTCGTCCGTGGACGCCGAGCCTGAAACGATCGTCTGCCGAGGTCCAGGTTGCTGACGCATCGGCTAGTGCATAGCCATCCTGATCCAGCAGGCTGTTGGGTATCTCGAACAGATGATAGTCGCTGCGGAACGAAACTGCCGGGGTAATCGCCAAGCTGCCGCCAGCGACGTCGATGGACCAGGTTGCGCTAACGTTGCCGTTCCATGTCGGCGTATTCTGCATCTTGCGCTGGTCGGCAACATCGACACGCGTGCCCGTCGCCAGATCGTAGGCCAGATATTCCTTGAACTTGCCGTTGGTGTAACCAATCGCAGCGGTCACGAAGAAATGGCGCGAGGGAACAATTCGCGTTTCGAGTTCGAAGCCGTAAATGCGCGACTTGCCGGCATTGTCTACGAAACTCGCAATCCCGCCGACTGTAGGAATCTGCAGCGTAACCTGCTGGTCCTGGTAGTCGGAATAATAGCCCGCCAGGTTCACGAACAATGTGCGGTCGAGAAAAGCTCCCTTCAGCCCGACCTCGTAGGCGTCGACGGTTTCCGGCTTGTATCCGTTCACCGTGCCAGGTGTCAGAATTGCATCGCCTCGCATGTCGAAGCCGCCGGATTTGAGGCCCTGGCTATAAGAGGTGTAGAGTGTCAGATCGCGATCGGGCTTCCAGGTCAGGCTGACGCGTGGCGTGAACTTATCAAAGGTTTTCGAGTTGGTATAATCGGTACGCAGTAGCCCGGCTACCGCCGTCGCGTTGCCAAACACCGGGCTGCGGATGCCGGTGAAGTTCTGGCGATAGACGCTGCCCGTCTTCTTGTCGCTGGTATAGCGGCCACCGACCGAGATCGAGAACTGGTCGGTCAGATCATAGCTGAAATCGGCGAAAGCCGCATAGCTCTTCGTCTTGACTGTGCCGGATGTCAGAATGGTCAGATTGGCCAGCCCCAGCACCGTATCGAACGCGCCGCTTGCACGGCTGTCGAGATAATAGAGACCGAAAACGCCCTGCAACCTGTCGCCCTGATAAAGCAGTTGCAGTTCCTGGGTATATTGCCGGTCGTCGTAGAAGGCCGGAATGTCGAGTATCGGCTGAGGTGTGTTGTCGAAGTCGATCAGCGTGTTGGTATGACCGTCCCGATAGGCGCTGATAGTCTTGAACGTCATCATGGCGTTCAGTTCGATCTCACCGGTCAGCGAGATTCCCTGGGGCTCGACTTTGGTGGCATCACCTATGCCGGCATTTGTGTCAGAGACACTCGCGGTCGGCTG
>JBFXHW010000161.1:0-6516 GCA_050176605.1 Sphingobium sp.
CTTTTGCCGACACAGACCCGGCGCTCCGAGGAAAGCCAGAACTTCCAGCAATTCTCGACACCGATTCCGCTCGGCCTGGCCGCACTGTCGGCGGTCGCGATCACGCCCGATGACGTGGTACTGGAACCTTCGGCTGGCACCGGTCTCATGGCGATCCTCGCGCAGACAGCTGGCGGTTCGCTGATCCTCAACGAACTGGCCGAAACCCGTGCCGATTTGCTGACCTCGCTCTTCCCGGCCCTGTCCGTCGCCCGGTTCGATGCCGCACAGATCGACGATCATCTGGCCCCGGATGCCATCCCGTCCGTGGTGCTGATGAACCCGCCATTTTCGGTCATGGCCAATGTGAGCGGGCGCGTGGCCGATGCTGCTTACCGACATGTCGCTTCGGCGCTGGCCCGTCTCGCCACCGGCGGGCGGTTGGTCACGATCACCGGCGCTGGCTTCAGCCCCGAAGCCCCGGCGTGGCGAGACGCGTTCATCCGTTTGCAGGAACGCGGGCGCGTCGTGTTCACCGCCGCCATCGATGGTGCTGTCTATGCGAAGCACGGCACCACGATCGACACGCGGTTGACCGTGATCGACAAACTGCCCGCCGACGATCCGGCCAGCTTCCCCGAATCGCCGGGCTTTGCGCCCGATGTCGCGACTCTCATCGGCTGGATCGGGTGCCAAGTTCCGCCGCGCCTGTCGGTCGAGCTGCCGAAGCTTGCCGTATCGTCTCGGGTCGCTTCGGCGAAGACCGTGCGCGGCTACCTCGCTCGCTCGGCAGCCTGCCGGTCTGTCGCCGCGCCGGCCAATGATCCAGAGGGCGTGGAACTTGCCTATGAGACCGTGGACTGGACGCCGCCCGAAGGCGCACGTCTGTCCGATGCGATCTACGAGGAATATGCGCTGCAATCTTTGCGCATCCCAAGCGCGCAGCCGCATCCGACCAAGCTGGTGCAATCCGCCGCCATGGCCTCGGTCGCACCGCCCAAGCCCTCCTACCGGCCCATGCTGCCCGCCGACATCTGCGCGCACCTGTCCGACGCCCAGCTTGAGACCGTGATCTATGCCGGGGAGGCCCATACCGATCATCTCGCCGGCGCCTGGACCGTGGATGAGCATTTCGACAATGTGAGCGCTGCGCCAGAAGATGCGGCCGGTTCTGTCCGGTTTCGCCGGGGCTTCATGCTCGGTGACGGGACCGGGGCTGGCAAAGGCCGCCAGTCTGCCGCGATCATCCTCGACAACTGGCTGCGCGGACGGCGCAAGGCGGTCTGGATCTCCAAATCCGACAAGCTGATTGAGGATGCGCAACGTGACTGGTCGGCGCTCGGCATGGAACGGCTGCTGGTCACACCGCTCTCGCGCTTCCCGCAGGGGAAGACGATCACGCTGTCGGAAGGCGTCCTGTTCACCACCTATGCCACGCTGCGTTCCGATGACCGGGGCGAGAAGGTTTCCCGCGTGCGTCAGATCGTCGATTGGCTGGGTTCCGAATTCGATGGAACGATCATCTTGGACGAGAGCCATGCCATGCAGAATGCCGGTGGCGGCAAGGGAGAACGCGGCGATGTTGCGGCCTCGCAGCAGGGACGCGCGGGTCTGCGCCTTCAGCATGCCTTGCCCGATGCCCGCGTGGTCTATGTCTCGGCAACCGGCGCGACCACTGTTCACAATCTCGCCTATGCGCAGCGGCTCGGTCTCTGGGGCGGCGAGGATTTCCCCTTCGCGACCAGGGCCGAGTTCGTCGAGGCCATTGAGGCTGGCGGCGTGGCGGCCATGGAAGTTCTGGCCCGCGATCTGCGATCCCTCGGTCTCTATACCTCCCGCTCGCTCTCCTATGATGGCGTCGAATATGAACTGGTCGAGCACCAGCTCACCGACGAACAGCGCCGGATCTATGACGCCTATGCCGGGGCCTTCGCCGTCATTCACAACAACCTCGACGCGGCGATGGAGGCCGCCAACATCACCGGCAGCGAGGGAACGCTGAACCGGCAGGCCAAATCCGCCGCCCGCTCAGCCTTCGAAAGCACGAAGCAGCGCTTCTTCGGTCATCTGCTCACGTCCATGAAGACGCCGACCCTGACCCGGTCCATCGAGGCCGATCTGGAAGCGGGCCATGCCGCTGTGATCCAGATCGTCTCAACCGGCGAGGCGCTGATGGAGCGGCGGCTGGCCGAGATCCCGGCCGATGAATGGAATGACATTTCCGTGGATGTCACGCCGAGGGAGTATGTAGGATCGTATTTGCAGCATTCCTTCCCGGTGCAGCTCTATGAGCCGTTCACCGACGGCGAGGGAAACCTGTCGTCACGGCCGGTTTTCCGCGACGGTCAGCCGGTGGAATGCCGCGAAGCCGTCGCCCGGCGAAATGAAATGCTTGAGCAACTGGGCTCGCTGCCACCCGTGCCGGGGGCACTTGATCAGATCGTCCAGCGCTTCGGCACCGACATCGTGGCCGAGGTCACGGGGCGTTCCCGGCGGATCGTTCGTCGCGGTGAAGGTGGGGCTGCACGCTTGGCGGTCGAGAACCGCGCGCCTTCCGCGAACCTTGCCGAAACTTCGGCTTTCATGGATGACCAGAAGCGCATCCTCGTGTTCAGCGATGCTGGCGGCACCGGGCGCAGCTATCACGCCGAGCTCTCGGCGCGGAACCAGCGGCTCAGGGTACATTACCTGCTGGAACCGGGCTGGAAGGCGGATGCCGCCATTCAGGGGCTGGGGCGCACCAACCGTACCAATCAGGCGCAGCCGCCCTTGTTCCGGCCTATCGCCACGGACGTCAAAGCGGAGAAGCGGTTCCTCAGCACGATTGCCCGCCGCCTCGATACGCTCGGCGCAATCACGCGCGGCCAGCGCCAAACCGGCGGTCAGGGCCTGTTCCGGTCCGAGGACAATCTGGAATCTACCTATGCCCGTGATGCTCTGCGCCAACTCTACCTGCTGATCGTGCGCGGCAAGGTCGATGGGTGTTCGCTGGAACGCTTCGAGACCGCGACGGGCCTGAAGTTGATGGACAGCAATGGCGTGAAGGACGATCTGCCGCCGATCACCACATTCCTCAACCGGCTGTTGGCCCTGACCATCGAGCTTCAGGGCATCCTGTTTTCGGCCTTCGAGCAGCTTCTACAAGCCCGGATCGATGGGGCCATTGCTTCGGGCACCTATGACATGGGGCTGGAAACGCTCCGGGCCGAAAGCTTCATCGTCACCGATCGGCAGGTAATCCACACCCATCCCGGCACCGGAGCGGAGACACGGCTCCTGACCGTCACCGAGCGCAAGCGCAACCAGCCGGTGATGCTGGATGCAGCACTGGCCGAACTGGATGATCCGCGCGCAAAGCTGCTGGTCAACGAGCGCTCTGGCCGCGCTGCCGTACAGATCCCGACCACCAGCGTCATGCTGGACGATGGCGAGATCGAACGGCGCGTCCGGCTGATTCGGCCCATGGAGGCAATGAACATCCCCATCCGCATGATGGGCGAAACCCATTGGATCGAGGTCGACTGTGCCGCTTTCGCCTCGGCCTGGACCGCAGAGCTGGCCGAAGTGCCGGAGTTCACCGACAATATCCTGCATATGGTGACGGGGCTCTTGCTGCCGATCTGGAAACGTCTGCCGCAGGATTCCTCCCGCGTCTATCGTCTCCAGAGCGATGAAGGCGAGCGCATCATCGGTCGCCGTGTCTCCCCCGCATGGGCTGCCAATGCTTCGACCAGCGGCGTCAACAGTAACATCACGCCCGATGCCGCCTATGCCGCTCTGCTCGAAGGCCGGACCATCCTCGATCTGGCAGAGGAACTGCAACTGCGCCGTGTCCGCGTCATGGGCGCAAACCGTATCGAGCTGACCGGCTTCACCGACGCGATGCGGGATCGGCTGCGGGCTTACGGCCTCTTCAGCGAGATTATCTCGTGGAAACTGCGCTTCTTCGTGCCGGTGGGGGCATCCGGGCCGGAGATCACCGGCAAGCTCTTCGACCGCTTCCCGGTCGAGCGCATTGGTGAGCGGGAGGCAGCGTAATGGCGCGTCTCAACGCCACCGAACTGGCGCAGCGTCTCGGCCGACAGGCCGAGGCGGTGTGCCGCCATTATCTGTCGAACGGTCGCAAGCAGGGCAACTACTGGCAGGTTGGCGATGTGCAGAACAATCCGGGCCGGTCGATGTTCGTTCGCCTTACCGGGCCGGAATCCGGCAAGGGGGCGGCCGGTAAATGGACCGATGCCCAAAGCGGTGAATATGGCGATCTGCTCGATGTCATCCGCGAAAGCCTCGGTCTGATCGACTTTGCCGACACTGCCGACGAAGCCCGGCGTTTCCTCAGCCTGCCGCATTCCGAACCGGAGCCGCAGGTGCATCGGTCCCGAACACCGCCCGCACCATCGGGATCATCCGAGGCAGCACGCAGGCTCTGGCGCATGACGCAGCCACTGATCAGCTCCGTCGCAGAAACGTATTTACGCCGACGCGGTATTACGGATTTACGCGGAACCGCAAATCTACGCTTTCATCCGAACTGCTACTGGCGGCCCGAGGGCGACGGTCTGACGCAAGCCTGGCCCGCCATGATCGCTGCGGTCACCGACCTCAATGGCAGGATCACCGGCGCGCACCGCACCTGGCTGACCCGCGACGGCGCCGGCAAGGCGCCTGTCGATCCGCCAAGGAAGGCAATGGGCGACCTGCTCGGGCACGCCGTCCGGTTTGGCGATATGCAGGATGTCATGGCAGCGGGGGAAGGCATCGAGACCATTCTGTCGCTGCGGCAGGCCGTGCCAATGATGCCGATGGTCTCCGCGCTCTCGGCCGGACATCTCACAGCCATCCTGTTCCCGCCACATCTGCGCAGGCTCTATATCGTCCGCGACAACGATCCGGCAGGTGACGGCGCGCGCGATTGCCTGGTGGACCGGGCGATCGAGGCCGGAATCGAGGCGATCACGCTCTCGCCTATGCTGGGGGACTTCAACGACGATCTTACCGCCCGCGGGCTGGATGCGCTTCGGGCACAGATCCGGGTGCAGATCGCCCCCGAAGATGTCAGCCGCTTCATGGCCCTGACGCCATAGCCGCCACCGGGGCCGTGATCGGGCAGGATCCATTCTGTCATGAGCGCGGGGCTGCACCATCATCGGCAGAGGACCACGCCTTGGCCTTTTGAGAGGGCGATCGGCCCACAAACACTCCGGTCCGGCAATGGCGGCGCCCGACTGATTTCCGTCGGCGGCAAAGCCGCCTTTACAGCGCGAAACAAATCAGTCGGGCTTTGCCATCAAGGCCCTCGCAAAGGGCTCGGGCTGCCAGACCGGAGCGCCCGTGGGCTTTCGTCGCCATGAAGGCCGCGACGGTCGCGGTCCAACCGAAGGACGCATCCCATGTACGCTCATGACGAATTCGAACCCGATCACAGCACATCTCCGACCGGCCAAGTCATCGAAGACCTCGAACTCTATGGCCACCGCCCCACCGAGGATGAGGCCGATCCGCGGATCACGCCCGAAGACAATGTCATCCAGGGCGCTGTCACTGATATCTTCGACGCCCTGATTTCCACCATGGCCGACACCAGCCTCGATTTCGACCTCGACGAAATCCTCTGGTCCACCGTCAACACCTTCCACCGCGCCGTCGAGCGGATCGAACGCAAACTCGACGATAACGAGCAAGCCCAGAAGCGCCTTCAGCGCGAACAGGACGGCAGCGAGGTGAAATCCGTCCAGTTGGAGACCCTGATCGGCGCGGGGCAAAGCCTGATCGAGCGCCGCGACAGCATGGAGACCTTCCGCGACACCGCTGCCGACATTTATCTGCGCACCACTGGCACACCCTGGTCACAGCGCTCCGGCTCACGGGTCAACCATCGCCAGATGACCTCGGCCATGATCGACAGCCGCGACTTCATCGCCGCCAAACGCTGGGCCGACAACGAGGTGCTGCTGCCCGCCGGGCCCAAGATCGCCTTTTCGGGCGGAGACACCACCGATCACAAGACGATCTGGGCCAAGCTCGATCAGATCCATACCAAGCATCCGGACATGGTGCTCATGCATGGCGGATCGCCAAAAGGCTCCGAGCGCATCGCGGCCACCTGGGCCAATAATCGCAAGGTCGCGCAGGTCGCCTTCAAGCCCGACTGGACAAAACACGCCAAGGCCGCGCCTTTCAAGCGCAATGACCAGATGCTTGGCATCATGCCGATCGGCGTCATCATCTTTCCCGGCACCGGCATTCAGGACAACCTGGCCGATAAGGCCCGCAAGATGGGTATCCCGGTCTATCGCTTCGGGGCGGGCAGCGCGTGAGCGCTGCCTTTCCCATTGCCATGAGCCGGATGGTCGAAACCACCGATCATTCTGGCTCGCGCCGGCAAGCATGTTCATGCTATATTCCGCCTTGCGCCATGGTGGTGGTGGAAGGCGCAACCGTTCAATCCCTTGCACGGAGACCCCACCATGATCGTTCTCGGAATTCTTGTTTCCATCGCGGCCATCGGCACCATGTGCTGGTTGCTGTTCAATCTCG
>JBFXHW010000162.1:0-6515 GCA_050176605.1 Sphingobium sp.
GTCGACATCGGGATGCCGCTGCGCAGACTCATCTCCTTTAGGGTCCAGCCCTGCTTGGCCCGTAGTTGCGCGAGCATCGCGCCCAGAGTCTTTTTCGCAGTCGTCATATCGCTCCCCCAACCGCTTATCCGCTTCAGGATGTAAATTTCCCAAATCGAAATCGGACAATAGCGTCTGCACCCCGCCCACACAACCACACCGAGAACCGAGGAAGGATCGATTGGCCATAAATGTCCTGATAAGAAAGTTATTGCCATATTAGGACGACTCATCTCATATGGGTCAGTTGCTAGACGAATCAAAAGGGATGTCGAGAGTGCTGGTGGAAAGCGATGTGATTGTGGTGGGGGCGGGAATTGCCGGTTCCGGCGTCGCGACCGAGTTGGCGTCGGACCGGCGGGTGACGTTACTCGAGCAGGAAAGCCATCCTGGAATCCACGCCACCGGACGCTCGGCGGCTCTTCACTCCGAAATCTATGGTAATCCCTGCATTCGCCAACTGACCAAGGCGAGCCGCGACTTCTTCCTCGAAGGCGCCGATGGCATGGTGTTCGCGACGCCCCGGGGGTGCGTGCACATCGCGACCGAAGCCCAGCGCGCCCGCCTTGAAGACTTCGAGGCGCAAACGGGCGTCGGCCCTGCGGTAGAGCGGATCGATGCGCGGGAACTCCATCGCCTGGTGCCGGTGCTGCGCCCCGACGTCGCCGTGGCGGCGCTCGCCGAGCGTCATGCCTATGACCTCGATGTGGACGCGATCCAGCGCCATTTTCTCGGACGCCTGCGCCGACATGGCGGCAGCGTCTATTGCGACACGCCTGCCCTAGAGATCACCTTCGCCGCAGGAAAATGGACGATCACCACGCCGGATCGCGCGTTCCGCGCGCCGGTACTGGTGAATGCGGCGGGCCCATGGGGGGACGTCGTGGCCGCACGCGCCCAGGTCCGCGCGATCGGGCTGGAACCGAAGCGCCGCACCGCGGCGCTCATCGATCCGCCGCAGGGCGTCAACCCGGTCGGCTGGCCGGCGGTGATCGACATCGACGAGCGCTTCTACTTCAAGCCCGAGGCGGGCAAGATCCTCGTATCGCCCGCCGACGAGACGCCGTCCGAGCCCTGCGATGCCTACCCCGAGGATCTGGACGTCGCGATCGCGGTCGATCGGGTGCAGCAGGTGGCCGATATTTTGGCGACACGCGTTTCGCACAGGTGGGCCGGTCTCAGGACCTTCACCGCCGATCGCACGCCGGCGGTGGGATACGATGCAGAAGCGCCCGGCTTCTTCTGGCTGGTTGGGCAAGGCGGTTATGGAATCCAGACATCACCCGCCTTGTCCCGCTTGGCCGCCGCGTTGGTTAGGAAGGGGCCCGCGCCGGACGATCTGCTCGCGCTTGGGGTGAATGTGTCCGATCTTTCGCCCACGCGCTTCAATTCCGAAGCGCCGGGTGCACAGGCCGGGTCGATTTCGGGTCAGACTACGGCATCTCGATAGACTTATGGATCTGGACCCGCGGAACGAGACGGTGGCGGAGAATTGCAATGAATGCGGGCGCTGATCTGAACTATCCCGCGCTGAAGCGTGCCCGGTACGCGCAACTGGTGCTGGTGATCATCGCCCTGTTCACCTCGATGGATGTGCATATCGGCAAACTGCTGATCGAGCCGATGAAGCACGAACTCGGCCTGAGCGATGCGCAGGCCGGATTCATCAACGTGACCGCGGGCTCGCTCGCCTATGCCCTGTTCGCGGTTCCCGCCGGATTGCTCGCGGATCGCGGGAACCGCGTGCGGCTGCTGATCCTCGCGGTTGTGATGTGGTGCGTGGGGCTCTTCTTTGTCGGCCTTTCGCCTTCTCTGCGGGTGCTCACCCTTGGCAAATTCATTCTCGGCGTCGCTCAGGCGGTCACCTATACCTCGGCGCTCTCGCTGTTTTCGGACTATTTCGCGCCGGATCGTCGCGCCACCGCGATGGCCAGCTATCCAGTGGGGCAGACGCTGGGCAGTTCAGGAGCAGTGCTGTTCGGGGGCTTGGGCCTGTCGGCCCTGACCGCGTTGTCCGCCAACGATCCGGGGGCGCTGCACGGGGTGACGCCCTGGCGGGTGGTCTCGCTGCTGTTCGGCATCGCCAGCCTGCTGATCCTGCCGCTGCTGCTGGCGATCCGCGAACCGCATCGCATGGAGGTCGCGAACAAGGCGGCGCGCGGCAGCTTTGGGGACTTGTGGCAACATCGCGCCGCGCTCGTCCCGCTCTATCTCGGCATGATGTGCCTATCCGGGCTGGCGAACGGCGTCACGGTATGGGCGGTGCCCGCGCTGATGCGGCTCTACGACCAGAAGCCAGGCGACTTTGCGCTGTGGCTGAGCCCGCTCGCGCTGATCGTCGGCATCGCCGGCATGACACTTGGCGGACAGCTCGTCCAGTCCGCGATGAAACGGGAGCGGCGCGAAGCCGTTCTCCTCCCCGCCGCGCTGGCTGCGCTCATTGGCACCGTCGGCAATTTCATGGCGTTGATGCCGGGCGTTATGGGCTTCGCCGCGCTGATGGCGATCGGCAACCTGTCTTATGCGGTCGCGATATCGATCCCGGTGATCGCGATCAGCTTCCGCATCCCCAACGAACTGCGCGGTTTCGCGATGGGCATCTATGTGGTGCTCTTCGCACTGGTCGGCGGATTCGCCGCGCCACTGGTCGGCGCGGTCAGCACCGCGCTGGGCGGCGACATGATGCTGGGGCGCGCCATCGCCCTCGTCGGCTTGCCCTTCTCGCTAGGTGCCGCCACCTGCTTCTGGATCGCGTCCCGCCCGCGGGCCCCCCGCGCGCCGTTGAACCCACAAGTTTCCGGAGAATGACGATGACACTGCATTCCAGTCTGGCTCCTGTCCAACCCTTTGCCGCTGACGCGCTGGGACGCCTGGACCGGGTCACGACCGATTTCGTCGACCTGCTCGGGAATCTCGGCGCGCTCATCGCGATCGACGTGGAGGGAGTGGGGCGGGTGGTCTTCACGGCAGGCCACTCGCAGCTTGACCGGAGCCGTGCTGTCCATCCCGACGATGTCTATCAGATCGGCAGCCAGAGCAAGACGGTGACGGCGATGGTCCTGTTTATGATGGCGCGGGAGGGACTACTCGGGCTCGACGATCCGGTGCACGCTTATCTCGACCTGCCGATCGACCGCAGGATCACCGTTCGGCACCTGATGATGAACAGCTCGGGGCTAGGCGAATACACGAAGGGGCTGTTCACCGTCGCCGCGGATCCGCGCACCCGCTACGCCCCGCGCGACCTGGTGGCGCTTGCGCTGCCGCAGGGCCAGATCTTCACGCCGGGCGAGCGGTTCGACTATTGCAATACCGGCTGGGTAATCGCAGCGATGATCATTGAGGCCGTGGGCGGCAAGCCCTATGGCACGGCGGTGGAGGAGCGGATCCTCACGCCGCTGGAACTGAAGAGCGCCGCGTTCGGGGGCGGCCCACTGGCGGGCGAACCGATGCGCTGCTATCTCGCACTCTCGCCGCTGGCTGCGCCGATCGAGACGACGACAGCGCTCAGTTGGGCATTCGGTGCGGGCGACGGCATCGCCAGCGCCGGCGACACCATCGCCCTATATAGCAGCCTGATGCGACCCTATAGCCCGCTCGGCATCTCGCTCCACGACCTCACGGCCGAGACCAAAAAGCCCAGCGCCACGCCTTATTTCCCGATGAGCCTCGGCACCGAATATGGCCTGGGGCTTGAGCGCCGTGCCTGGGCCGGCAGCGAGGTATGGGGACATCCCGGTTCGACGCTCGCTTGTCGCAGCTCAACCTGGATCGACGCGGCGCGCGGCGTCGCTGTCGCCACTGCGGTCACCACGCCGGTGGCGTTCGGTGCCGCCAATGACGACCTGCGCTATCCGCGCGCGCAGCTTTTCGCGATGGCGCTCAACACCGCCTATGCGCTGTCGGACGCGGCGCGGTGAATCTATCAATCACCGATCCCAGGCAGGAAATGCCGTGCCCGTAACGCCACCCGGTCGTCCGCTCCGCGTCTTGGTCGCCGCCCTTGCGCACGAGACGAACAGCTTCTCACCGGTGCCGACCGGCCTGCACAGCTTCCAGCAGGATGGCTATTATCTGCCGCCCGTGGAGCAGGGCCGCGAGGGTGCGCTGAAGGCCGCGGGCTATGGCGACGCGATACGCATCGCTAGGGCGCGGGGCGACGAAGTGATCGAGGGTCCATGCCTGTGGACCCAGCCCTCCGCGCCGGTATCGGCCCCGCTGTATCGCCAATTGCGCGACGCGCTGCTCCAAGGGCTGCGCGACGCCGGTCCGCTCGACATCGTGCTCCTGGTCTTCCACGGCGCGATGATGGCCCAGGGAACAGACGATTGTGAAGGCGACCTTCTGGCTGCCGTCCGCGAGATCGTCGGCCCCGAAACGCCGGTCGGCGCCCTGTTCGATCTGCACGGCAATGTCTCGCAGGAGATGGTGCGGAGTGGCGCCATCCTGGTCGGCGTAAAGGAATATCCGCACATCGATTATGGCCCCCGCGCCGAGGAACTCTACGCCATGCTGGTCGATATGGCACGGCGCGGCGCTCGGTTGACGGTAGATCACCGGACCATCCCCGTGCTGACGCTGCAAGGCACGACCGACGAGCCGATGCGCAGCTTCGTCCAGCGGCTCAAGAATCTGGAGGGCACCGAGGGAATCCGCTCGATCACGCTCATGCATGGTTTCCCCTGGGCCGATTGGGAGCAAAGCGGCGGATCGGTGCTGATCGTGTCCGAGGATGCTAACTCGCAAAAGATGGACGCGCTCGCCGACGAACTGGCGGGCGCCTATCTCGAGATCGTCAACGGCTTCCCGGTCGAGCGCCTGTCGGTTGCCGAGGCGGTGCGCCTCGCGCTTGCCGAGCCTGCGGGCAAGGGGCCGGTCGTCATAGCGGACAGCTCCGACAATCCGGGCGGCGGTGCCGCGTGTGACAGCACCTTCTTGCTGCGCGAGCTGATCGACCGGCAGTGCCGCAACGTCGCGCTGGGCATGATCTGGGATGCGCAGGCGACCATGATCGCCGCCGATGCCGGCGTTGGGGCGCGGCTGCACCTGCGGGTCGGCGGCAAGGTGGGCCCGCTGTCGGGCGACCCGGTGGATCTCGAAGTCGAGGTGCTATCGGTTCGCCCAGACGTCCAGCAGCGCTTTTTCAGCACGGTGGCCAATCGTCCGCTGGGACTCGCGGTCGGCCTGCGCGCTGGCGAGATCGAACTCGTGGTTAACTCGGTCCGGCAGCAGGTGTTCGGGCCCGAATGCTTCACCGAGCTGGGCATCGACGTCACCGCCAAGGACATCGTGGTGGTCAAGTCGAGCCAGCATTTCCGAGCCTGTTTCGATCCGATCGCGCGTGCGACAATCTACTGCAATGCGCCGGGCTCGCTCAATATGGATCTGCGACAGATGCCTTACCGCCATGTCCGCATCGCCTCGGGCGATGCCGCCTTTGCCCTTGATCGCCCTGTGCTCCGGACTCGGTGCCCCGAAATGTCGGGGGCCATATGAGCAGCGTGCCGGTCCTGCCGCTTAGTGCAATTCGGCGCACCGGCGAGCTGGTTTTCGTTTCGGGCCAACTGGCGCTGGTCGAAGGTAAAATCACGGGACATGACATCGTAACCCAGACGAACATCGTCATCGACGCCATCAAACGTGAACTCGCCACGCAGGGGCTTGATCTCGACGGCGTCGTCAAGACGGGGGTCTGGCTGGTTTCGGAGGGTGATTTCGCCGCCTTCAACGCCACTTATGCCCGCCGCTTCGCGCCGCCCTATCCCGCCCGCTCGACGGTAGTCAGCCGACTCTTGATCCCCGGCGCTTTAATCGAGATCGATGCCATCGCGCGGATACAATCCTAGGTGTTTGGTCCCACGGTTTGATGGTGCGATCCTTTCGTTGGAATGGAAGGACGCCGTATGGGACAGGTACGTCACGGGAGCGCCACGACCACGCACGGGTGCAGAGCCAGTTGTGAGCACATGTCTCTCGTGCCAAATTCCACTTGGTAACGCGCCCGCCGGTGCTGTCAGAGCAAAGAGCACCGGTCTCTGTTTGGCGAAAGCAGAGCCAGGGCATTTTGGCCTTCAGGCCATGAGGGATTGCCACTCGGCGAGGGCTTCCGAGCGCATTTCCTTGTAGAGCTTTCGATTGACGAGATGACGCTGGGAATTGAAATGGTTGTACAAGGAAGCGTGGACTGAAGCGAACTTTTGCAAAGACTTCATCTGCCGAAACCGCGACATGGCACGCTCTCTTCGTCGAAACGGAAGATGACTGTTTTCGGCCCGATTGTTGAGCCATCGGCCAACTTCGCGCCGGTCGAGATTACCCAATTCTCGCATCGCTGCCGGATAGGATCGAAGTCCATCCGTCACGATTTTCTCGGCCGCCCCGTGACGTTTCAGGGCCTTCTTCAGAAACCGTAAAGCCGCACATTTGTCGCGCTTTTTCGTGACGTAACTCTCGAGCACCTCACCTTCGTGATCAAC
>JBFXHW010000163.1:0-6497 GCA_050176605.1 Sphingobium sp.
GCGGGTCAGTGCGACTTCGACGACCGGAATGGCGTGTGTTTCGACAAAGCGGGTGAAGGCTTCGAATGCCTCCCGATCGGGCGCCCCGTTGCCGCGCTGAACGATGATGAGCGGGCTCTCCGCGGTGTCTAGCAGTGCAGCCGCGGCATCGAGTGCTGAAGGGTCTGGTGCGCTGGTTGCGGGGGCATTGCGTGGCGGTTCGGCTGGCAGGTCCGCTTCCGCGCACAGCACCTCGCGCGGCAGGCCGAGATAGACCGGACCGCGTGGCGAGGACATGGCAGCGGCGAATGCACGGTCGACGAGCGGAGCCGCCTGCTCTGGAAAGGCGAGGAAGCCGTCCCATTTGGTGGCGTCGCGAACCAGGCCGAACTGGTCGCGCATATTCTGGCCCCAGGCGATGGGCGATGTCCGATGACCTTTCCGGCCGTCGTCCAGAACGGCGGTGATGCCGCTCGCGACGAGCATCGGGATCTGGTCGGATGCCGCGTTGAGCAGGCCCATGGTGGCGTTGGCGAGCCCGACATTGGTGTGCACCATCACCGCCTGCGGGCGGCCCGTCGCCAGATAATAGCCGTGCGCCATGCCGAGCGCGGCGCTCTCGTGCGGGATAACGACGGTTTGCGGAATTTTCTCGTCATGCGCGTTGGCGCGTGCGATCGCCTCGATGACAGGGGCGAAATCGGTCCCGGCGTTGGCGAAGAACCAGTCGACGCCATTGTCGGCGAGGCGGCGGAGGAAAATCTCGCCAGCGCTTGCTGTGGTCATCGAATCCGCTCCGCGCCGGATGACGGAGTGTCCGTCATTGGCATCCTCTGTTCAACACTATGAAACGCGTTCCTATAGCAAAGGCGGTCGCTTGGCTATGCCCGGAATGCCGCGCAATCCTTATCGGCCGGTCTCGCCTAGTGAGGCTCGATGATGACATGTTCCTGCGTATAATATCCGCGGGCAAAGCCGATGCTTGCGGCTCCGTCGGCGTACCATAGCTTCGCCTCCGGGGATTTGACGCCCGGATAGCTGCGATCCTTGTGCCAGCTCTGGGCGATCCCGTCGATTTCACCCAGATCGCGCGATATTGGAGGAATGTCGTCGCGATTCGCGGGGTTTTTGACCTCGTTGAGAATGAGGCCGTCCACCTCGGGTACCTTCTTGGCCATCTCTCCATGGACGTTGATCCAGTGGTCGACGAACTGTTCGTGCGTATGCTCGGGCTTGCGCCGCAGCAGCGAGAGCAGGCCCTTTCCACCACGCTTGACCGGCAGGATGACATTCTCCTGCACGCGATATCCCTGAATTTCACCGACGAACAGCGGTCCATCCTCGTACCAGGCGCGCGCTTCCGCTGGCGCATCCGGATTGCTCGGCGAATTGCTCGGCAGCTTCCAGCTCTCGGCGACGCCGTCCAATTCTATCGGTTCACCACCGGGAATATCCGCGCGTCCGCGCGAAGCGCTGATGATCTCGTTGCAGACCATGCCGCGCATCCCCGGAATGTTCAGCGCCATCGGTGCGTGGACACCCAGCCAGTAGCGCATGAACTCCTCATGGGTTGCGCCGGGCTTGCGGATGAGGAGCGTAAGCGATTTGGCGACGCCGCTGTCCGCCGCGCGAACTGTCGCGGGCAGGGCGGTTGCCGCTGCCGATGTCGCGACGAATGTGCGTCTGTCCATAAAGGGTCCCTTGCCTTTGTTCATGCTGCACCTCCCTTCGTTTTCCGCCCATAGGGCGGCGTCACGAATTCATGTTCCTTCATAAGATAGCGGAAGAAGGAACCGAAATTGGCCGCGCCATCAGCAAGCCATGCCTTGCGTTCTGGTGAATCTGGCGTGTGATCGGCGGGATCGGGCGACATCCAGCTCTGGCCGATCATGTCCGGTTCGCCCAGTTCAGGGATGCCGGGCAGGCCCTGCATGGCAGGGGACCGGATGATTTCGGAGAGTACATAGCCGCGCAGCCCTGGCACTTCGCGAGATAGCGGCCCGTGCACTTTCAGCATGTACTCGACGAACTGATCATGGGTCTGTTCCGGCTTTCTATAGATCAGAGTCATGACCTTATTGCCGCCCCGAATCGGGGGCACCATTACATGTTCGCGCGTCACCACAATCTTGATGGCGCCGATATAGGTGGGCGCCGCGCCAAGCCATTCGCGTACATGGGGATATTGCCTTGCCTGGGCCGCCCTGTCGATGCCTGGAGCTTGCCATGATTCGGTGATGCCGTCGAGCGACGGGGCGGCAACGGCGCGACTTGCGCCAGCGGCGGGATCGTCGACAACCTCTCCAACAACAAATCCCTCAATTCCGGGAATATCGCGGGCTCCGGGGCCATGTTCGCTCAGCCATTTGGCGTTGAACTGTTCCCTGGTCGTACCCGGTTTCCTCCGCAGGAAGGAGATGGATTTGTTGAGCTCGGCAGGCATGCTTTGGCCGTTCGAAGATGTGGTTGCATTGACGGCAGAACCAGCCAACCCGGTGAGTCCAGCAATGGCGGCGCCTGCGCCCATATAAAGCGCTTCCCGGCGACGGAGCCGGTCGAAGTCGGGATTCATTGGGTGCCTCTCCGATTCTCGTCTCCGCCGGTTTGCGGGACTTGAAAAGGCTAACAAACTAGCTCATTGATAGTCAACCTTTGAGCGACAACCGGAACGGATGGAGAGAGGAGCCAGATGAGATGGGCCCGGAAAATGGTCTGCGACGGCGGGAAGCCGGGCTATCGATGCTGGCGGCCGCTGCCGTCGCGGCGATGCCGGACAGGGCTATGACCGCTCCGCGATCGCGTCCCGCATTCAAAGTGACCGAGTTTGTCCGGCGAAGCCCGGCGCTCGACGAAGGCGGTTTTGCGGATCATTGGGAAAAAGAGCGAGCGCCGTTGCTGCTGGAGTTGCCGGGCCTGGACGGGCTCGCCTTCAACAGGGTCCTTCCCTCGCGCTCGCCCGGTGCGCCTTATGACGGCGTGATCGAGATGTGGTTTGCCAGCGAGGCGGCCTATCGTGACGCGTTCGACAAGGCAGATGCGCGGGTGCTTGTGGCGCTGGCGGAGGATTGGTCGCGTTTTGCTGCGGGCGATGCGATGGCCATGACGACGAACGAGGTGATCATCCTCGACCGTCCGACCGGACGACCGGCCGGAAGGGCCAAGCGCGTCGGGCTGGTGGGCAGGCACGCCGGAACATCCGAAGCGGACTTTTTCCGGGAATGGCGCCTTCATGCGAAGGACGCTTCCGATCAGCCGGGCCTTGTCGACTATATCATCAATTTCCGCAGCAGCGTGCGTCCTCCAAGCATGCCGTGGGACGGCTTTGCCGAAATGTGGTGGAAGGATTGGGATGCCTTCGAACAGGACAGGGTCACAATCCGCCCGGCATTGGGCAGCAGGCTCGCCTTTTTCGATGCGCACCAGTTGCTTTATGTCGAAGAATCAGTGGCGCGGGACCCGCGCTCCAGTTGAGCGTCAGCCCGAATGAAAGTCGTAGAGCTCCGCTGGATTGTCCACCAGTATCTTCTGGTGCAGCCCGTCATCGCCATCAATCCACTTGTCCAGCAGATCGAGCATCGGTCCGGGATCGGGCTGTGGGTCGACATTGAGCAGCGGCCAGTCCGTGCCCCAGACTATCCTGTCGGGATTGGCTTCGATCATCGCGTCATGAAAGGCGCGCACATCGGACCAGTCGCCGCGCAGGCGGCTGTTGCGGAACACGATCAGCTTTACCCAGACCCTGCCTTCGCGCAGCGCGGCGAGCAGGCGCTGAAATCCCGGATCCTGGATTGTGCGATCAGAGGGGCCGACCCGCGCCATATGATCCAGCACCAGCGGAAGGTCCAGCGCCAGCAGGGCGTCGAAATGCTCCATCATGAGGTCGAACGGCGCAAAAAGCTGGGCGTGCAGTCCATGCTCGCGGAATTTCGGGGCCACCGCCTCCAGCACGTCGAAACCGCTTGCCCCGGCAAGCCGCTTTCCCGTGTCCTTGCCGATGATTTCGGTGAAGCGCGCGCCGCAAATCCCGCCGGCGCGGAGCGATTCATATTTCGTATCGTCGAAGCTGGCATCGACCACGGCTATGCCGCGCCGGTCCTCGGGACGGCGCGCGATCGCATCCAGCGTGCACCGATTGTCGGTGCCGTAGGCGGATGCCTGCACGATTACCGCGCGGTCGAATCCGAGCGTATCGAGCATGGCCTGATGTTCGTCCGCCGTCGCTTCCGGCGGGGTGTAGGTTCGCGCTTCGGGAAGGGGGTAGCGGTCGAACGGACCGAATACATGGGCATGGGTGTCGCATGCGCCCGAAGGCAGGCGACGACCGGGGCGAGTCACAAGCGGTATATCAGACATATCAGCCTGACTACCAAATATCATTGGACTAGAACAATGAACTTTTATAGGCCTCGGCCGAACGAGAGAGGAAAGATGCCATGGCGCTGTCGCCCAACAGCAAGGTGAGACCGCAAGCAGGAGACGCTCCGCTTTCGGCGTTTCAGCTCATGATCGTGGGGCTCTGCGTCCTTATCAATGTGTGCGATGGTCTTGATACAACGGCGATCGCCTATGCGGCTCCGGCGCTCATCAAGGACTGGAATCTGCCGGCCCAGACGCTCGGCATAATCCTCAGTTCCGGGTCGGCCGGTATGATGGTAGGCGCCTTGGTGATAGCGCCGCTGGCGGACAAGCTGGGCCGTCGACCGATGATCCTTGCCGGCGTGCTGTCCTCTACCATCTCCATGTTCGGCCTGGCGCTCAGCCAGTCGGTGGAGATGCTGATCCTCTTCCGCTTCATCGCTGGCATGGCGATCGGTTCGCTGCTTCCCTCGCTCAGCGTAATGGTCGTGGAATATTCCAACGAGGCGCGCGGCAATTTCTTCATCGCGATGGTCCATATGGGTTTCGCCTTCGGCGCTGCGCTTGGCGGCGCACTGGGGGCTTCGCTGCTCGGCGACTATGGATGGCGCGCCATATTCCTGGCCGCTGGTTTCATCACCGGCGGCGTCGCGGCGGTCACCTTCTTTTTCCTCCCGGAATCCATCTATTTCCTGACCACCAAACAACCGGCCAACGCGCTGGCACGGTCCAACAAGGTGTTGAAAAAGCTGCGCCTGCCGGAGATGGACAGCCTGCCGGACAAGCCGGAGGAGCCTGCTCAACGCGCACCGATCGCGGTCGGCGCCATCCTCGCCAACCCGTTTCTTTTCGCCACGCTGTTCCTCTGGCTCGCGGCCTTCCTGCGCTATTTCATCAGTTATTTCCTCACGGGGTGGAAACCGCAGGTGCTGGTCATGGCGGGCTTCACGGCCGAAAAGGCCGCCGCAGTCGGTATTGTCACCAGCCTTGCGGCATCGGTGGGCGTCTTTGGTATGGGCTTGCTCACGACCAAGGTCCGGCCTCCCTATGCGACGGCTATTACCTTCACCCTCGCCGCGATCAGCCTCGTCGGTTTCGGAATCTTTTCCGACCCCTATGCGCTCGTCGGATTTGCGATCCTGAGCATGTTTGCGATCGAATCGACGTTCACGGGCATCATGATTACCGCCGCGCGGCTGTATCCCGACTCGATGCGGGCGACCGGCATCGGCTATGCGGTCGGCATAGGCCGTTTCGGTGCCATCCTCGGCCCTTATTTCGGTGGGGTCGTGATCGGTCTCGGCTTCGAGAGATCCACCTATTTGCCGCTTTATGCGGGTCTTGCCATCCTTGGCGCGGTGGCGATCATCCGCGTGGGCATGATTGCCGCGAAGTGGACCCGGTCCCCGGCGCCGCAGGGGGCGTGATCCCATGAACGAACGATCACGCGTGCAGCGTTTGCTGAGTCCGCAATCCATCGCGATCGTTGGAATCGCGGCTCCGGGAGAAGGGGAACCCGCACAAAGCCACATGGAAATCATGGGTATGCGCGTGCTTGCCAATCTCGACCGCTTTTCGTTCGCGGGCGATCTGCATCTCGTCAGCCGGTCTTCATCCGTCAACGACAGGCCAACGCTGCCCGCCATATCGGACCTGCCGGAGGGGATCGACGTGGCATTGCTGGCGGTTGAGGCGGAAGAAAGCGTCGCTGCTCTGAAGGCGTGCGCGGAACGCGGCGTTGCCAGCGCGATACTTTACGCCGGGGGATTTGCGGAGAGAGGCGAGGCGGGAGCGGCTATTCAGCGCGAGCTCGCGCAAGTGGCGCATGACAACGGCATCGCCTTGCTCGGCCCGAACACGGTCGGCCTGAGCAATTTCGTTGACGGCGTGTCGCTGTCTTTCGGCAATCACAAACCTATACCGCTTGAAGGCAGAAAAGGCGTGGCTCTGCTTACGCAAACAGGGGGCGTAAGCGGGCAATCGCGGCTGGCTCTTGAGTCAATGGATGTTCCCGTCGCCTATTCCGTCTGCACCGGGAACCAGGCGGCTTTGAGCGTGGCTGGCCTGTTGTCGTTCATGATCGAGGATCAGGCTGTTTCGGTCATCCTGATTTTCGCCGAGCAGATTCGCGACCAGGAAGATTTTCTGCGCGGAATCGAACG
>JBFXHW010000164.1:0-6429 GCA_050176605.1 Sphingobium sp.
CACAGACCTGGAAGACGCCGAAGGCCGTGCGTTCCGTGGGCATTCCGGCGTTGACCGCTGCCTGCCGGGCCGGGTTCTGTCCCTGACCCGCCGTCAGCACCTGCCCCAGAATGACCTCGTCGACTTCTTCCGGCGCGACGCCGGCCTGTTCGAGCGCGGCGAGGATCGCAGTCCGTCCCAGTTCATGGGCTGGCGTAGTCGCGAACGCGCCAAGGAAGCTGCCGACCGGTGTCCGCTTGGCGGCGGTGATAACGATGTTTGTCATGAAAGCTCCTGATCGATTGGGATCGCCGTTCGGGCCTTGCTCCAAAGCACCGAAAGCTTCAAGGTCGACGTTCGTCTAGCATTATTGCGTTAGCGCCGACAACCATTCCGACAGGGGCTTCCAGATTTGTTCGCGCGCGCGCGCGCTGACGATCATGCCGACATGACCGAGCGCCGACACAAGATTTTCCTCCAGTTCCGGAGATGCCGTTGCGGGGACTATCCTGTCGGTCCCCGACCGGATCGAAAGCGTGGGACAAGGCAATCCTTCCGGCGAAGCAATTGTGCCGCCGACACACCAGTTTCCGGTGCCCGACATGTTTCCGATGTACAGCCCTTCGAAAAGGTCGCGTGCCGCGGCGAAGCTCAATGGTTCGCCCTCGTTCGCCCAGTCCTCGACAGCAAGAAAGGCATTTTCCTGCTCGCTTCCTGCATCCGCGTCGGCAAAGTCGGCATATTTCCGGATTGTCCGGCGTGCATCGAGCGCCCAAAATCCAGTCTGCATGACCTCCATGGGAAGGTATCCGAGCTGTGAGCAAAGCGGCTTTGCATCGGTCCAGATCTTGCCGATCAGCGCCAGATCGGCCTTCGGGTAACGATCAAAATGCCATGGCGTTGCGATTGTGACGACTGCACGGGCACTGACCAGGCGAGCGGCTGCGAGTGTAAGAGTGCCGCCCAGGCAATAACCGACCAGGATGGGAGGGCGGTCCATGCTGCGCAGCAACGGGACAAGCCGGTGGGTCACATGGCTCGCTAGATCGAGCCCCCCATTCGCTGTATCCGGCGAGCCCCAGTCCACCAGCATTGGGTCGAAGCCGGCTTCGACAAGATGTCGGGCAAGCGAGGTTCGTTCCGATAGATCGAGAATTCGATGGGAATTGATGAGCGACGGTATCAGGATGACCGGCGGGCTCGCTGCGGTCGGCTCTGAGTTGATGCGCAGCAATCTTGCATTGCCGCATCGGGCGAGCACTGTGCTTTGGACCTCCACAGGCGGGCGGACGAGTTCCTGATATTTGCGCAGACCCCGCAGCGCTTTTTGTCTCAATACGGGATCATTTTCGGTTTCTCGCCATAAATGGCTAAGAAATAATGGTAAAGGCCGCGGCCCGTGTTGCGGTGCGGGAAGATTTGGTGCTATCTTCCCTGCCGTGACGTCTGGAGGAGCGGGCTTGGTCATGGCACAGAAAAAGGGCGCGGGCGACTCATCGCCGATCATCATAAAGAAATACGCCAACCGGCGTCTCTATAATACTGAAACATCGAGCTACATAACATTGGAGCTGCTGTCGCAGATGACGCGCGAAGGTCGCGAATTTGTCGTCGTCGATGCCAAGACGGACGAGGACATCACCCATAATGTCCTGACGCAAATCATCATGGAAGAGGAACAGCGCGGCAAGAACATGCTGCCAGTCAATTTCCTGCGACAGCTTATTTCGATGTATGGCGACTCCATGCAGTCCATGGTGCCGCAGTATCTTGAAGCTTCGATGGAGGCATTCCGCAAGAACCAGCAGCAGTTTCAGGAGGCGATGCAGGGCGCCTTCACCAGTGGGCCGTTCGCGGAGCTTGCCAAGCGCAACATGCAGATGTTCGAGGCGGCGACGAGCGCCTTCACGCCTGGGTCGCCTGGTGCGGCCAAGGGCACCGGGGAGCAGGACGAGTCCAGCGCCAAGGATGACGAGATCGCACAACTCAAGGCGCAGCTTGCAACGCTGACGGCGAAGATAGACAAGCTCAGCTGACGTCTGGCAGGTGCGCAAGACCGCGCAATCCTCTCGACTCGATCTGCCTCCTTGCCTAAGGGGCAGCGCATAGCCACTATGCACCGAGCAGGATATATTCGTGAAGCACGCCTTACCCGTTACCCGTGAGCAGGATTTCGCCGCCTGGTATCAGGCCGTCATCAGCGAAGCGGACCTTGCCGAGGAGAGCGGCGTGCGCGGTTGCATGGTCATCCGGCCGTGGGGCTATGGTATATGGGAACGCATCCAGAAGCTGATGGATGCGCGGATCAAGGCGGCCGGCGTCGAAAACTGCTATTTCCCGCTGTTCATTCCGCTCTCCTTCTTCGCCGAGGAAGCCGACCATGTGGATGGCTTCGCCAAGGAAATGGCGGTGGTCACACATCATCGCCTGAGTACCATCGACGGCAAGCTCCAACCCGATCCGGAATCGAGGCTTGAAGAACCGCTGGTCGTGCGTCCCACATCGGAGACGGTGATCGGCAAGGCGATGAGCCGCTGGATCCAGAGCTGGCGCGACTTGCCGCTGCTCACCAACCAGTGGGCCAATGTCGTGCGGTGGGAAATGCGCACGCGCATGTTCCTGCGGACCAGCGAATTCCTCTGGCAGGAGGGGCATACAGCTCACGCCGACCGCAATGACGCGATGCGTGAGACGATGCGGGCGCTGGAAATGTATCGCGACTTTGCCGAGACGGAGCTGGCCATGCCGGTGATCGCCGGGGAGAAGCCCGAGAATGAGCGCTTCCCAGGCGCCGTAGCAACCTACAGCATCGAGGCGATGATGCAGGACGGCAAGGCGCTGCAGGCCGGCACGTCCCATTATCTCGGGACCGGCTTCGCGGAGGCGGCTGGCATTCAATATCAGAATCAGGAGGGTCAGCAGAGCCTTTGTCATACGACAAGTTGGGGCACGTCGACCCGCATGATCGGCGGCGTCATCATGGTGCACGGCGACGATGACGGCTTGCGCTGCCCGCCGATGATCGCGCCGCATCAGGTGGTCATCGTACCGATGCTGCGCGACGCGCCAGAGGATGAGGGCGTGCTCGCCTATTGCGAAGATCTGGCCAAGGCACTGGGCGGAGTGGATGTCTTCCGCGAACCGCTGCGCGTGCTGCTGGACCGGAAGCCGGTCAAGGCAGCGACCAAACGCTGGGGTTGGGTCAAGAAGGGCGCACCGGTCATTGTCGAGGTCGGCGGACGTGATGTAGCGGGCGGAAATGTATCTGTGCTGCGCCGCGACCGGCTGTATAATGACGCGGGCAAGACAGCGAGCGAGATCATGGCGAAGGACGCTTTCGTCACCGAGGCGGCGGCGATGCTTATCGACATTCAGGCGACATTGCACGCCGAGGCGAAGGTGCGCCTTGAAGCCAATATCCGTCGCGATGTTTTCGACCTCACTCTTCTGTCGGATGCTTTCGAAGGCGACAGGCCCGGCTGGGTCGAAGTAGAATGGGCGCGGCCGACCGGTGCCGGTCTCGACAAGGTCATCGAATGGCTGAAAGAGAGGAAGCTGACGCTGCGGAACGTGCCGCTCGGTGCTGCCCCGGTATCCGGTGCCTGTGTCTTCAGCGGGGAACCCGCCGTGGAGCGTGTTCTCGTGGGCCGGAGCTATTGAGGCGGGCGTTCCCTCTGGCGAGCATCGCCGCGCTTTGTTGGGCGGCATCGACGTCTGCGTCCGCGCCGCAGGACGAGGTCAGCGAGGCGCGACTGAAGGCCGATGTCGATCGGCTCGTGGCATTCGGTACGCGGCACACGCTTTCCTCGCAGGACGATCCAAAGCGCGGCATCGGCGCGGCAAGGCGGTGGGCGGAATCTCGGTTCCAGTCTCTGTCGAAGGACTGTGGCGGTTGCCTGACCGTCGAGCTACCCGAAGCCATTGTACAAGGCGCGCGAATACCCGACCCGGTGCGGCTGATCGATGTACTTGCCGTCCAGAAAGGCACCGATCGGCCCGGTGAGGTCGTTATCATTTCGGCTCATATAGACAGTCGGGCAAGTGACGGCATGGACGCGGCAACCGATACTCCCGGAGCGAATGATGACGGATCGGGGACGGTCGCCGTGCTGGAGGCTGCACGGGTGCTGTCGCAACATCGCTTTCCATCGACCATCGTCTATGCGGTACTGTCCGGCGAGGAGCAGGGGCTCTATGGTGGCTAGTTGCTGGCCGATCACGCCAAGGCTCGGGGCTGGACCGTGAAGGCTGTGCTAAACAACGACATCATCGGCAATTCGCGCGGATCGGACGGCACAATCGACGACAGGAGCGTCCGCGTGTTTTCCGAAGGGCCGCGCGTGGACACCACCGACGGCTTGCGTGCGGCGATGCGGAGAGAGGGCGGCGAGAATGACAGCCCCTCTCGCAACCTGTCGCGCTGGATAGACGCGTTGGCGGACAAAAGCTCCGCCGGTATCGACGTGCGGCAGATTTTCAGGGCTGACCGTTTCGGGCGCGGGGGGGATCATTTACCGATGCAGGAGGCGGGCTTTCCTGCTGTGCGCCTGACCGTCGGCGTCGAGAATTATCATCGGCAGCATCAGGACGTGCGCAGCGAGAATGGCGTCGATTATGGTGACCTGCCCGAGGCAATGGATTTCCAATATCTTGCGCGGGTGACAAAACTGAATGTCGCTGCAGTGGCCGGATTGGCCGCTGTACCGATGCCGCCGGAGGTTTCGGCCACTGGAGCTGTAGCGACCGACACGACCCTTAGCTGGAAGCCGGTGGACGGAGCAGTTTTCTACCGCATCTACCGTCGTGCGACCGACAGCCGGGACTGGGTAAAGCTGGCGTCGGTTGGCGTCGGCTCGACCGGATATGTCGCCAAAGGCATTAGAGTGGACGACTGGATCTTCGGCGTTTCCTCGGTGGCCGACGACGGCGCGGAAAGCCCGATCTCTTCTGCCGTTCCGGGCGGCGGTTTCCGGCCTTTCGGAACTCCGGAAAGCTGAGAGGAGTCGGCGGTTGAACGTTCCGCTGACCCTTCTTCTGTCTCTCGGTCTCGGCTTGCTGATCGGTCTGGAAAGAGGCTGGCGGCAGCGCGGCGAACATCAGGGCGGACGGATCGCCGGTATCCGGACATTCGGACTTCTGGGACTCGGTGGCGGGCTTTGCGGTCTCCTGGCGACGACGCTTTCGATATGGTTTGCCGTTGTTGGATTGGCCGCAATGTCAGGCGCGATTCTGCTGGCGCATCATGCGCGACTTGACGAGTCCGACGACAATGTCTCGGCGACCAATGCTATCGTTGGCATCTTGACGGCTATGCTGGGGCTGCTTGCGACGACCGGGCATGAACGTGAAGCGTTGGTGTCGGGGGGCGCGATCACGCTGCTATTATCGATGCGCGCCCAGCTTCATGAATGGCTCAGAATGCTGAGCGAAAAGGATATCCGCGCGGTCGCGCAATATGGCGCGATCGCGCTGGTGGTGCTGCCGCTGCTACCGGACCGGGCGATGGGACCCTATGGCGCGCTGAATCCGCGCCTGTTGTGGCTGGTGGTGGTGTTCGTGACCGGCCTGTCGTTCGCGGGCTATTGGGCATCGAAGCGATTCGGCCATGCGCGCGGCGTGATCCTGGCTGCGGCGATTGGCGCGACATACAGCTCGACGGCGGTGACGCTCGATCTCGCGCGGCGATTCCGCCAGCCCGATCAGGACTTCGCGACGCTCAACGCCGGGATCGCCGCCGCCACGGCGATGATGCCCGCGCGCACCATCATCCTGTGCGCGGTGGTGGCCTATCCGGCGCTTGGCCGCTTTGCTCTCAATGTCGGTCCTGCGTTTGTCTGCGCGGCGCTCTATGCGGCGTTCATGACGGCAAGAGCGAGCAGGCAGGAAGATGGGGAGACGATGACGCTGCGGGGCAAACCGTTCGACTTCTGGCCTGCGGTCGGCTTCGCGGCGCTGGTCGCGGCGATTGTCATCGGTTCGCACTGGATGATCGAACATTTCGGAGATCGGGGCGCAACGTTCATGATCGGCCTGACCGGCCTCTATGATGTGGACGCGGCCATCATCGCCGCCGCCAGCTTGCCGCGTGTCGACATGGGCTGGAACGATATCGCTTTCCTTCTTGCGCTGCCGGTGCTGGCCAACACGCTGGTCAAGCTGGCCCTCGTTCTCGGGATAGCGGGCTGGAAACAGGGTTTGGTGGCGGGTATTCCGCTCGTGCTGACAGGAGCGCTGATCGGCGGCGTGATGGCATTAGGCACATGAAGCACGCAAGCAGGGTGGTATAGAGGCGCGTGACGGGTTAGCGAGCATAATGGCCAAACCTCCCTTTCCCGGAATGCCTACGCGGCAGCAGATAATGGAATATATCGAAACCAGCGGCCAGCCCGCTGGCAAGCGCGAGATTGCGCGTGCGTTCGGTCTGAAAGGGCAGGAGAAAATCCTGCTGAA
>JBFXHW010000165.1:0-6390 GCA_050176605.1 Sphingobium sp.
CTAATCCGATGTCGCGACGCTGCCCATTTTTCTGCGCGCGAACCACCCAGGATTGCGAACCGCTTTTGCTGACAAGAAGAAATAGCCCGTCGCCATCTCCATATCGGCCCGGGCGCCTCTGCGCTTTCACGAACGTTGCAGTCAGCTTGCCCAAGAAACCGCTCCCACACTCTTTCCCACACCATATGCGGGCTGTAGGAGCATTACAAGCAACAACCAGTTACAAACTTCGACGGAAATCCGATGAAAATTTGCGCCCTTTGGCATTCCTGATCATGACGAGAAACAAAGGGCTGGCGGAGCGGGAGGGATTCGAACCCTCGATACGCTTTTGACGTATACTCACTTTCCAGGCGAGCGCCTTCGACCACTCGGCCACCGCTCCGCATTGCCTGATGAAGGGGCGCCTCTAGCCGTTCGCGCGGCGGCTGGCAAGCAGGCAGCAACCGGCCCCGCGCAAAAGAGAGGCGGCCCGAAAGCCGCCCCTCGCTCGCCCGACAGCGACGTTTGAACCGCTCAGCCGTTGAGCTGTGCCTCGACCAGCACCAGACCGGGTTCGCCGGGGCAGGCCCGCGCGGTAAAGCCCATTTCGCGCTCCAGCTCTATGGCCGCATGATTGTCGCGGCTCTCGATGCATTGCAGCTTCGCAAAACCGCGCCCGCGGGCATAGGCGGCCACATGGTCGAGCAGGGTCCAGCCGATTCCACGGCCCCTGAAATCCTCGTGGATCGAGATCGCGACCTCGGCGACCTCCAGATTGTCGTCCGCGCCGATCATCGCGCTGCCCACCACATCGCCATCATCGTCGACGGCAAGGAAATTCTCGGTCTTGCGATGGTCGACATGGGTCATCGCCTCGATCGTGCCGTGCGGGACATGGCCAACCGCCGTCAGAAAGCGGAAGCGCAGGTCGTCCGGCGAAACATGGGTGAAAAAGGCGTCCAGCGCCGCCTCGTCTCCTTCCTGCGCGGTGCGGACATGAAAGCGGTATCCGCTGCGTGTCACAAGATCGCGTGTCCATGGGGCCTCGGCGGCCTGTGCGCCCTGAATCTGCATCATTTTCCGGCTCCTTTCGCCCGGTTGACGGGGTCTCGCGACCCCGCGTTCGACCATGGCCTATGCGCCCGGTTTCCGCCCGCCGACTTGATCAGGGTCAACAAGCCGCATGCGAACAGGCGCATGGCGGTTGCACCGGACGCAGCCGAACGCCGTACGACAGTTGTTTCAGGACGGCCGGATTGGCGCGGCGCGGTGCGTCAGCCCGCCAGCACCTTCTGCCGCCGTCGCTGCACCGAGGAGCCGATACCCATCGCCTCGCGATATTTGGCGACCGTGCGCCGGGCGATGTCGAACCCTTCGGCGCGCAGCATGTCGACCAGCGTGTCATCGGACAGGATTTTGGCGGGATCCTCGGCGCCAATCAGCGCCTTGATGCGGCTCTTGACCGCCTCTGCCGACACGGCATCGCCGCCGTCCGCCGATCCGATCGCGCTGGTGAAGAAATATTTGAGTTCATAGAGCCCGCGCGGGCAGGAAAGATATTTGTTGCTGGTGACGCGGCTTACCGTCGATTCATGCATGCCGATCGCCTCGGCGACGGCGCGGAGCGTCAGCGGCTTGAGATGCGCCACGCCGCGGCGGAAAAACTCCTCCTGACAGCGAACGATCTCGGTCGCGACCTTCACGATCGTCCGCTGCCGCTGGTCGAGGGCCTTGACCAGCCAGTTGGCGCTGGCGAGGCATTCGGACAGCCACAGCTTCGACGCCTTGTCCTGCACCCCGCCGGAAAGCTCGGTATAATAGGACCGGTTGACGAGCAGGCGGGGCAGGGTGGCGCCATTGACCTCGATCGCTCAGCCCTCGCCGCGCGGGTTGACGAAGATGTCGGGGATCACGGCCTGAACCTCTCCGCCCGCGAAGCGCAGGCCGGGCTTGGGGTCGTAGGAGCGGAGCTCGCGGATCATGTCGGCGAGGTCTTCCTCGTCGACGCCGCAGATGCGCCGCAGCTGGGGCAGCGCGCTTTTCGCGAGCAGATCGAGATTGGCGATCAGTGTCGCCATCGCCGGGTCATAGCGGTCCGCGTCCTTCGCCTGAAGCGCGAGGCATTCGGAAAGGGAGCGCGCGCCCACGCCCACCGGATCGAAGCCCTGGATGACGAACAGCACCGCCTCGACCTCGGCGCGCGGCACCTGCAGCGCATAGGCGAGCTGGAGGATATCGACCTCCAGATATCCGGCCTCGTCGATCTGGCCGATCAGTTGCGTCGCGATCAGCAGGTCGCGCCCCGACAGCCGGACCCGCGCCTGATCCATCAGATGTTCGGAGAGGCTGCTCTCCTCGCTCGCGAAACTGTCGAAATCCGGCCCATCCTCGCCCGCGCCGCCGGAGGAAACGGAAAGGTCCGCGTTTCCTCCCGGTTCGCCGCCCGGGCCGCTGGCGCGGGTGAAGGCTCCCTCGCGGTCGAGGCCTTCCTCGCCGCCGCCCTCCATATCGATGAAATCGCCGGTTGGCGGTGCATCGTCGCCCATCATTGCGTCGGTCGCGGTCTCGCCGCTGTCGGCGGCGGGTGCGGCGGTGTCCTCGCGGTCCGGCGTTTCGCCATCGCCGCCCGGCTCCCGCGCCACCTCCAGCAGCGGATTGCGCTCCATCTCGCCGGAGATATAGGCCTCTATCTCGATATTGGAGAGCGCGAGCAGCTTGATCGCCTGCTGAAGCTGCGGCGTCATCACCAGCGACTGGCTCTGACGCAGGTCGACGCGCGGTGCGAGTGCCATTATCGCGCGCCTCCCGTCACATCACATCGAGAAGCTCTCGCCGAGGTAGAGCCTGCGCACGTCGGCATTGGCGACCAGTTCCGCCGGGCTTCCGGCGAACAGCACCTTGCCGTCGTAGATGATGCAGGCACGGTCGACGATCTCGAGCGTCTCGCGCACATTATGGTCGGTAATCAGCACGCCGATGCCGCGTGTGCGAAGCTGTTTCACCAGATCGCGGATATCGGCGATGGAAAGCGGATCGATGCCGGCAAAGGGTTCGTCGAGCAGGACGATGGACGGGCTGGCCGCCAGCGCGCGCGCGATCTCGCAGCGCCGCCGCTCGCCGCCCGACAGCGCCATGGCGGAGGCCTCGCGCAGGCGCCTCAGGCCGAATTCGTCGAGCAGTTCCTCCAGCCGCGCGGCGCGCGCCGCCTCGTCCGGCTCCGCCAGCTCCAGCACAGCGAGGATGTTCTGTTCGACCGTCATGCCGCGAAAGATGGACGTTTCCTGCGGCAGATAGCCGATGCCCAGGATCGCGCGGCGATACATGGGCAGGCCGGTGATGTCGTACCCGTCCAGCGCGATGCGCCCGGCATCGGGCCGCACCAGACCCATGATCGAATAGAAGCAGGTGGTCTTGCCAGCGCCATTGGGGCCGAGCAGGCCGACGACCTCGCCCTTCGCGACAGTCAGCGACACGTCGGTCAGCACCGGCCGGCGGTCATAGCTCTTGGCGATCGACACGACCTCCAGGCCCCCGCGCTCGGCAAGCGCATCCGCATTGGCCGCGCTCTTCTGGCTGAGCTGTTCCATCACTGCGAGGTCGTCCATATTCCGTCCTTGCTGACATGGGCGTGGTTAAGAAAAGCTGAAAATACACGCCGTCCGCACCAATTGGCAGGGTTTATGCATGTGTCGGGCGCAGAGGCAATGGGAGATCGCGTCGGGCGGGCAGATTTTACCGCGAAAACAGGGCGCCCGAAGGGACCTTGCCTATTCCCCGTTACGCTTGGGAACGGTGAACGTGCCGTTCACCCGTCCGCCCGCGCCGTTGCTGACACCGGCCGCTCCCGCCGCGCGGCCATCGACCGTCGAACGGCCGCTGGCGAGGTCCATGACCAGCCTGCCGCCGGTCAGCCGGTTGCTCCCCTGCTCCAGTTCAACATTGCCCAGCATGGTGATGACGCGGCTGCCCAGATCGTAGATGGCGACATCGCCGCGCGCGCGCTCGTTGCCGCGCGCCACACGGACATTGCCCGATGCATCGATCCGGTCGATCTCGATCCCGCCGCTGTTGCGATAGGCGACCGTCATGCGCGCCGAATCGAGCGTCAGATTCTGCTGCGTGACATGGACGTTGCCGGAAACCACGACGCGGTCGGCGCGATCCTGCACCTCGATCCGGTCCGCCGCGAAATTGACAGGCGCGCTGCTGTCATGTCCGCGCAGCAACTGGGCCTGCGCACCGGTGCCCGCCATCGCGCCGTAAAACAGCAGGCCGGCAAGCGCGGCAGAGGCAGAAAAGAGGGCGATGGCGCGGGTCATGGTCATTGCCCTTTGAGGGCATTTTGTTCGATGCGCAAGCGGGCATTGCCGTTGAGCGTAACGGTATGCGCATCAAGATCGGCCTGCAGGTGATCGCCGCTGAACGTGCCGATCGGCATGCGGCCATAGACCGGGGCTTCGCTGCCCATCTTGCGGGCTTTCAGGTCGATCGTCACGTCGCGGGTGGTAAGGCGGTATCCGCCCGCCGAATCGAACTGGACCGGTCCGACCACCTGCATTCTTTCGTTCTGCATGTTGTAACGCCCGGTCTGGGCGCTGAGCACCGCAGGCCCGTCGCTCATGAGCATGCGGGCGGAAAGGTCGTTCATCTCCACCACCGGCTCGCGCGATGTCTTCTGCACCGCCGATCCGGCGCGCAGCGAAAAGGGGCGGCCCTTGCTGTCTTCGCCGCGATACAGCGCCTCGCGCACGCGCATGCGCTCGCTCGCCACATCGACATCGTTCTTGTCGAGTACGAAGCTGACCTCTCCCTGCATCGTGAACGGCGCGGTCGCGAGAAACGCGGCCAGCACGCCGACGCCGATCGGCAACGCGTTTTTCAGCAGCCGGACAAGGCGGTCGTGCGATCCGCCGGGCAGAGCCCATTGCTGCCTTTGCGTGCGCTGGGTGTCGGCAAGGCGTGACATCGGGCGGCTATTTCCTGCGCGCGCTGTCAGACATGCGCGAAGATGTCGGCCTCGGGCCAGCCGGCGAGATCGAGCAGCGCACGGTGCGGCAGGAAATCGAAACAGGCCTGCGCCAGCGCGGTGCGTCCTTCGCGTTCCAGCCGCTTGTCGAGTTCCTCGCGCAGCGCATGGAGATAGCGAACGTCGGACGCGGCATAATCGCGCTGCGCGTCGGAAAGGACGGCGCCGCCCCAGTCGGAGCTTTGCTGCTGCTTGCTGATATCCTGGCTCAATATCTCGCGCACCAGTTCCTTCAGGCCATGCCGGTCGGTATAGGTGCGGGTGAGGCGCGAGGCGATCTTCGTGCAATAGACAGGCGTCGCCAGCACGCCGAGATAATGCTGAAGCGCGGCGATGTCGAAGCGGCCGAAGTGAAACAGCTTCAGCCGCGCAGGATCGGCAACGACGGCCTTGAGATTGGGCGCGTCATAGCTGCTGCCGGGGGAAAAGCGCACCAGATGCTCGTCGCCCCGGCCGTCGCTGATCTGCACGAGGCAGAGGCGGTCGCGCGGTGTGATCAGCCCCATCGTCTCGGTGTCGATCGCGACGGGACCGTCGGCGAGCACGCCTGCGGGCAGATCCTCTTCATGGAAATGGACTGTCATCGCTTCCCCTTATCCGCACCGGTGCCAAGACTCAACGGCGCATGTTCGCCTGCGGTCTTTCCGGCCGGTCGTGGGCATGCTAGACCGCTGGCACCCATTTCGAACCGGCCGAGTATGCAATGAACGATATGACCCAGACCCCGGAGATGCTGATCGCGGCGATGGCCGCGCGGGCACGTACCGCCTGCGCCCAGCTTGCGCTCTTGGGCGACGCCGACAAGGCAAGGGCTCTGGAGCTCGCGGCGCAGGCGTTGCGCGACAGGAGCGGGGCGATCTGCCGCGCCAATGCGCAGGACATGGAAAATGCCGCCGCCAACGGGCTGTCGCCCGCAATGCTCGACCGGTTGCGGCTCGACGCTGGCCGGGTGGATGCGACGGCCGCCGGTGTGGAGCAGGTCGCGCATCTCGACAACCCGCTGGGACAGGTAATCGAGGAAACGGTGCGGCCCAACGGCCTGGTGCTACAGCGCGTGCGGGTTCCGCTCGGCGTCATCGGTATCATCTACGAGAGCCGCCCCAATGTGACGGCGGACGCGGCGGCGCTGTGCCTGCGCGCGGGCAACGCCGCCATTTTGCGTGGCGGCAGCGAGGCGGTCGAGAGCAATCGCGCCATCCACGGTGCGATGGTCGAGGGGGTGCAGGCCGCAGGGCTCCCCGCCGACGCCATTCAGCTCGTCCCGACCACCGACCGCGCTGCGGTCGGCGCGATGCTGCGCGCCGCCGGGCTGATCGACCTGATCGTGCCGCGCGGCGGCAAGTCGCTCGTCGCGCGCGTGCAGGACGAAGCGCGCGTGCCGG
>JBFXHW010000166.1:0-6384 GCA_050176605.1 Sphingobium sp.
CCGTTCGGGGTGGCTGCGATGCGGATCGAGCGCCAATACGGCATCCGCATCCTTCAGGATCACGCCGATCCAGCCCGGGCCATTGTCCGCCCATCGCGCCTCCACGATATCGCTACGCCGAATACACAGGAAATCAGCCACTTCGGCGAGCTTTTCCTCCGTCACCTGACCCGACCTGACCAGTGGCGGTGCCGCGAAGGCCAACCGCCCGTCGATCCGCCGGATCGGGATCAAGCCCGCATCGCACTGCTGAACGATGCGATCCTGGTCTCGTGGCGTTCCGCCTGCCTCGAGCCACGCATGACAGGTACCGAGCGTCGGATGCCCGGCAAAGGGGAGTTCCCGGTCAGGCGTGAAGATGCGCACACGATAGTCGGCTTCGCTATCGGTCGCAGGAACAAGAAAGGTCGTTTCGGAAAGGTTGAACCACCGGGTGATCCGCAGCATTTCGGCCGTATCGAGCATGTCCGCCGCCGCGACCACGGCAACGGGATTACCCGTGAAGAGTCCCCCGCCGAAAACATCCACCATCTGAAATTCGCGGATCATACCGTCTCCCCGCCTGCCACCGCCGGAGAGAAACCTCCGTAACCCGTTCAGATATGCAGCGCCCGTCCATAGGCGGCAAGCACACTTTCGTGCATCATTTCCGAGAGCGTCGGATGCGGGAAAACCGTGTTCATCAACTCGGCCTCAGTTGTTTCCAGCGTCTTGCCGACGACATAGCCCTGGATCAGCTCTGTTACTTCAGCGCCGATCATATGCGCGCCCAGTAGCTCTCCGGTCGCCTCGTCGAAAATCGTCTTGATGAAGCCTTCCGCCTCGCCCAGCGCAATCGCCTTGCCGTTTCCAATGAACGGGAAGGTACCAGCCTTGATCTTGTAGCCCGCTTCCTTCGCCTTGGCTTCGGTAAGGCCAACCGACGCGATCTGCGGATGGCAGTAGGTGCAACCCGGAATATTGCGCGTGTCCATCGCGTGTGGATGGGCATCCTTGTTACCGAGCGCCTGCGCGATGGCCTCGGCGGCAATCACGCCTTCATGGCTCGCCTTGTGCGCCAGCCACGGCGGCGCCGTGATGTCACCGATCGCCCACAGCCCCTCGACATTGGTACGACACAGGCCATCGGTCTTGATATGGCCCTTCACCTGCTCGACGCCCAGCGCCTCCAGCCCGATATTCTCGCTGTTGGGAACAATGCCGATGGCAACGATGCAATGGCTGAACTCGCTCGACGCAACCTTGCCGTCCTTGCCTTTGATCTTCGCTGATACGCCCTTGTCACCCACCTTCAGGTCCTCGACGCCAGCGCCGGTCATGATCGTCATGCCCTGCTTCGTCAGCGCCTTTTCGAGGAATGCCGAAACGTCCGCATCCTCTACCGGCACGATGCGGTCCATCATTTCGACGACCGTTACCTCAGCACCCATGTCATTATAGAAGCTGGCGAATTCGATACCGATCGCCCCCGATCCGATCACCAGCAATTTGGTCGGCATTTCCGGTGGCGTCATGGCGTGACGATAGGTCCAGATGCGCTTGCCGTCCGTCTGCGCGAAGGGCAGGTCGCGCGCACGCGCGCCGGTCGCGACAATGATATGCTTGGCGGTCAGTTCCTCGGTCTTGCCGTCCTTCGTCACCGACAGCTTGCCTTTGCCGGTGATCTTGCCGTCGCCCATGTGCACGACGATCTTGTTCTTCTTCATCAAGTGGGTAACGCCCTGATTGAGCTGCTTTGCAACGCCGCGCGAGCGTTTCACCACCGCCTCGATGTCCGCGCTGATCTTTTCGGCGGCAAGTCCATAGTCCTTGGCATGGCTCATATAATGGAAAATCTCGGCAGATCGCAGCAGCGCCTTAGTCGGAATGCAGCCCCAGTTGAGGCAGATTCCGCCCAGATTCTCGCGCTCGACAATCGCCGTCCTGAGACCGAGCTGCGCAGCGCGAATCGCCGCGACATAGCCGCCGGGGCCGGAGCCAAGTACGATAAGGTCGTAAGTTTCAGCCATCAAAATCTTCCCTGAAAAAGCTTCTATGTCGCGTTGAACGCGTTCGCGCAGAGGTTCAGCCGGGGCTTATGCCAGCATTCCCAGCGGCTTCTCGACCAACTCGCGGAATGCACTCATCAGCCGCGCTCCATCCGCTCCGTCGATGGCACGATGATCAAAGCTGCCGGTCGCGGACATAACCGTCGCAACGCCGAGCGCATCGTCGACAATATAGGGCCGTTTTTCGCCCGCGCCGATTGCCATGATCATCGCCTGTGGCGGATTTATGACTGCCTCGAACTGCTTGATGCCCATCATGCCCATGTTGGAGATGCTCGCCGTCCCGCCCTGATATTCGTGCGGCTGAAGTTTTCCGTCCTTGGCGCGAGCGGCGAGATCGCTCATCTCGGTCGAGATCGCCGAAATACTCTTGGCCGAGGCATCGGTGACGATCGGCGTTATCAGGCCGCTCGGGATCGACACGGCAACCGAAATATCGGCGCGGCTGAACTTCAGCATCTGGTCACCGGCAAACTGTACGTTGCATTCGGGCACCATCATCAGCGACTGGGCGAGCGCCTTGATCAGCATATCATTGACCGACAGCTTCACATTGCGGCTGGCCAGCGACGCGTTGAGCTCTGTCCGAAGTTTCAGCAATGCGTCGAGGCGCACATCAACCGTCAGGTAGATATGCGGCACGGTTTGCTTGCTTTCGGTCAGGCGGCGCGCGATGGTCTTGCGCATGTTAGAGAGCTTCACGACCTCGTGCGGAATACCGAAGTCCTGCGCTGCTGCGGGCGACGACGGGGTCGAAGCCGTTGCCACGGGTTGCTGGGCCGGCGCGACAGCTTTCGTTCCTCCCATCGCAGCCGCTTCCACATCGGCCTTCACCACGCGCCCATAGGGTCCGCTGCCCTTGACCGACGCGAGGTCAATCCCGCGCGCCTCGGCTATGCGGCGGGCGATAGGGCTTGCCTTGATACGCTGATCATCGGACGAAGACTGGGGCGGTGACACGGGCGCTGGAGCAGGTCTGGAAGCCGGTGCGGCTTGCTGGGCCGCTTCGGGCGTTGGCGTATCTTTCACTGCAGGTGGCGGCGCACTGGCCTTTGCGGAAGTTGCATCCTCGCCTTCGCCTGCCATGGTCGCAATCACCGTGCCGACCTTCACTCCCTCGGCTCCTTCTGCAACGAGGAGATCGGCAATCACCCCCTCGTCGACCGCCTCGAACTCCATCGTCGCCTTGTCGGTCTCAATCTCCGCCAGAAGATCACCGGACGAGACGGTGTCGCCAGGTTTGACGAGCCATTTCGCGAGCGTCCCCTCCTCCATCGTGGGCGACAGGGCCGGCATCTTGATTTCGATAGTCATGGGGTCTGGCGCCCTTTCGTCAAGCGGTCTAAAAGATCGGAAACACTGTTCGATGCCTCGCTGTTTCCGGTCAAGTTCAATCGCCGGATTTGGAGAGAAATAAACCGATTTGGCACATTTTGGCGAAGGGATGTGCGGATGAGAACTTATCTGGTTATAATGGATGAAAGTCCGGAAGCCGAAAAGGCAATGTACTTTGCCGCGCGGCGTGCAGCCAAAACGGGCGGCGGTGTCCACATTGTGGCTTTGGTGCCCCCGCCAGAGTTCGTCCAGTGGGGCGGCGTTCAGGCGACGATGGAGGAAGAGGCGCGGCAGCGTGCCGAAGCGCTGGTGATGGGATCAGCAGGAACCCTGATGCAGGAATCGGGCATCCGTCCCACCATCACGGTCAAAACAGGGGAACCCGTCGCAGTCGTGCGAAATATACTGGACGAAAACAGCAGCGTTGCTGCGCTCGTGCTGGCGGCTGCTCCACAAGGCGCGCCCGGACCGCTCGTTTCGCACTTCGCAAACGCCGATGCCGGCAAGATGCGATGCCCGATCATGATCGTGCCCGGCGGCCTCTCTCGCGAAGAGATTGACCGCCTGAGCTGAGATCATGCCGGCTTTGCGGGTTCCGTCAGGCTAGGTGATTTTCTTGGCGCCGACAATTCCGAGAATTACGAACAGGGCTACGATCGCCAATCCAACGAAGAAGAGGATCTTGGCTACGCCAGCCGCCGCGCCTGCCACCCCGCCAAAGCCGAGAACGGCCGCGATGATAGCGATCACGGCAAATATCAATGCCCATTTGAACATGTCTGTCTCCTGAGTTTACAGAAGAACAACGGCTTCCTGCGCACTTGGTTGCAAGGAAACTGCGTTCAAGTCATCAGCAAGGGCGTCTTGCAGGCGCTAACGCCGCTTGACCGGCCCGCGTTTTCCGCCGGTATGGCGGATATTGGCGGGACGCCCCTGACGCCGGATCGGACGCGCGCGACCGGGTGCACCGGACGCTCCCCGCCGCTGAGGCATGTGTGAAGCGCCTTCGGGCAGCTCGAACCGCAACGAACCGGTCGCTGGATCGGATTCCACCAGGCGCAGGTCGATCGTCTGGCCAACATGATAGCGTTCACCGCTTTCCTCGCCCTCCAGCGCGCGATGCGCCTCATCGAAGCGAAACCGCTCTGCGCCCAGCGTGGAAACCGGAACCAGTCCGTCGCCGCCCAGACCCTCGACCGTCGCAAAGAACCCGAAGCTTTGCACGCCCGTAATTCTCGTCTGCATGACCTGGCCGATACGCTCCGCCAAATAGGCAGCGACATAGCGATCCACTGTTTCCCGCTCGGCCTCCATCGCACGGCGCTCATATCGGCTGATGAGATCGCCGACCTTCTCCATATGTTTGAAGTCCTCCTGACTGAGGTCAGTGCGCGGAGGAATGGCGTTCCCCTTGGGAGCGGGCAGCTCGAGATCGAAAGCACCGACCAGCGACCGATGAACCAGCAAATCCGAATAGCGCCGTATCGGCGAGGTGAAATGCGCGTAACTTCCGAGCGCCAGCCCGAAATGCCCGGCGTTTTTCGGGCTGTAATAGGCCTGCGTTTGGCTCCGCAATATCTGTTCCATGATGATCGGCCGCGCCTCATGGTCGGTGAGCCGTTCAATCAGCCGATTGAATATGGTGGGCGTTATGACCTGCCCCAGCGCAAAGCCAATATCATAGGTCGCAAGATATTCCTTCAGCGCCACGAGCTTCTCGCGCGATGGCGGCTCGTGCACGCGGTACATCACCGGTGCCTTGCGGCTTTCCAGCGCCTTTGCGGCAGCGACGTTGGCCGCGATCATATAGTCTTCGATCAGCATATGCGCGTCGAGCCGCTCGCGCACCGCAACGCTTACGATCCTTCCGCTGTCGTCGATAACGACGCGCCGCTCCGGCAGATCAAGTTCCAGGGGCGCACGGGCGTTCCTCGCCTTCTTCAGCACCTGCCAGCATTGCCATAGCGGCCGCAGCGCTACGTCGGTGAGATCGTGTGGCTTCTCGTTATCTATCGCGGCCTGCGCATCCTCATAGGGGATATTCGCGGCAACGCGGATAGTCGCGCGGGAGAAGCGCCACGATTTCATGCGCCCCTTCGCGTCAAATGTCATGTGGCAGGCCATTGCCGCGCGATCCTCTCCGGCACGCAGCGAACATTTGTCGGAGGAGAGCGCGTGAGGCAGCATCGGCACGACAAGATCGGGGAAATAGACGCTGTTTCCGCGCTTGCGTGCTTCCCGGTCGAGCGCCGACCCCGGGCGAACATAATAGCTGACATCCGCGATCGCGACGATCGCCCTGTATCCGCCGGGATTGTCGGGATCATCGTCCGGCGTGGCCCATACGGCATCGTCGAAATCGCGCGCATCAACCGGATCGATGGCAATGATCGGAAGGTCGCGAAGGTCCTCGCGGCGATCCTCATGCAACGGCAAAGCGGAAACGGCGACCGCCTCCGCCTCGACGGCATCGGAGAAGACATGCGGGATGCCATATTTGTGGATGGCGATGAGGCTGAAGCTCTTCGGCGCAAACGGATCGCCCAGCACAATCGCTACCCGCGCCGTGATACGCGGTGGACGCCCGCTCGCCTCGCACAGCACAAGATCGCCTACCGCCGCGCCACCGAGGTCCGAAATCAGCGTCGAATTCCGGACGCGCTTGTCTACGGGTTTCAACCAGAAGCGGTCGTTCTCGCCCTTTTCCACGACACCGAGAAGCTGCTCTTCAGCCTTGCTCAGCTTCTTCATAGGATGCGCGATCAACCCTTTGCCCGCATCCTCTGTGCGCGCGAGAATGCGGTCGCCAATGCCCAACGCACCCGATTTTCGCCCACGCTCGACCACGCGCAAGCGCGGGGGCGGTACACCCTCCGCTTCCCAGCGTTCCGGCACGGCAATGGGCTGATCCCCGTCCACATCGACGACGCGCAGAACCGTAACACGCGGAATGCTGCCCATCTTGTGAAACGCCCTGCCCGGCCCGATGTCGATCAGGCCT
>JBFXHW010000167.1:0-6374 GCA_050176605.1 Sphingobium sp.
GAGAGGACGGATTGGCCCAGATGCGCCAGCCATCGTCGATCGCCGCGCGCGCCTCGGGACGCAGCGGGCAGGTCGCCGCATGATCGAGATCACTCCGTTGATCGGGGGGCGAATGGGAAGACATCGGCAAAAGCAGACTCAGAAATGTTGCGAAAAGGACACGCGATCCTATATAGCCCCTCGACCATCCGTCGCCAGCTTTGAAGCATCGGCACCGGATTTCCTTGTCTCTGTCTGTCAGCCAGGTGCCATGCCCGATGTAATTTTCCCCGGCCCGGAAGGGCGCCTAGAGGGGCGTTTCAGCCCTCCGCCTCGTCCCCGCGCTCCGGTTGCGATGATTCTCCATCCGCATCCTCAGGGTGGCGGCACGATGAACGACCGGATCACGCAAGCGCTTTACAAGACCTTCGTGCGACGCGGTTTTGCCACCCTACGATTCAATTTCCGGGGTGTCGGCCGCAGCCAGGGCACGTTCGACAACGGGATTGGCGAGCTTTCTGACGCGGCCTCCGCGCTCGATTGGGTGCAGAGCTTCCATCCCGAGGCGCAGACGACCTGGATCGCCGGTTTCTCGTTCGGCGCGTGGATCGCGATGCAGCTTCTGATGCGTCGGCCGGAAGTGCGCGGGTTCATCTCCGTCGCACCGCCCGCCAACATGTATGATTTCAGCTTTCTGGCGCCCTGCCCCGCCTCCGGCATCATCGTGCAGGGGACGCATGACGAAGTGGTGACGGCAAATGCCGTGCAGAAGCTGGTCGACAAGCTGCGCACGCAGAAGGGCATCACCATCCATCATGACGAGATACGCAACGCCAATCATTTCTTTGAGAATGAACTGGATCAGCTCATGATGTCGGTCGACAATTATCTCGACATGCGCCTGTCACCGGATTCGCCGATCAAGTGACGTCGCTATTCAAGTGAGGTCGCTATAGAGGTATTGCCCAGATCGCGACATTGCCGAACATGACGAGCGAGGCGAGGATCATCAGCCAGCCCTGTTTGCGGCTTTCCGGCCTTTTCGCGAGGATGTGAACGCCGCCCGCTCCGAGTGCCAGACCGGCAAGCATCAGCAGCGACAATATCGTACCGGACATTGAGTTGGCGGCCATCGAGGTGCTCCTTCCGGCTGAAGCGCATAGGCCGGTAACGCGATGGTGGCAATTCGGTGACATCGCCCCTAGATAGGCCGCAAAGCCGAATCGTCAGGAACGGATCACGCCACTCATGCGCATCGCCATCGCCTCGGATCATGCCGCCATAGAGCTCAAGTCGTTGCTCGTCGACTGGTTGAGCGATGAGGGTCATGAGGTTGACGATCTGGGCCCATATGACACGACCAGCGTCGATTATCCCGACTATGGCTACAAGCTGGCGCAGGCAGTTGCTTCCGGAGCGACAGAACGCGGCGTCGCGCTGTGCGGTTCGGGTATCGGCATTTCGATGGCGGTAAACCGCAACCCGGCGTGCCGGGCCGCGCTGGTAAGCGAGCCGCTGTCGGCGACGCTCGCGCGTGAGCATAATGACGCCAATGTCATCGCCATGGGCGCGCGGCTGATCGGCCCCGAAATGGCAAAAGCATGCCTTTCGGCATTTCTGAAAACACCCTTTGGCGGCGACCGTCACCAGCGCCGCGTCGACAAACTCTCCAATCCCTCGCTCTGAAAGGAACTATCATGGCCAGCACAGCGTCCGTCCTTGCCGAAAAACGGGAGGCCATTCGCGGCGACGGTTTCTTTTCGAGCGGTATCGCGGAGACCGATCCCGAGGTCTTTGACGCGATCGGAAAGGAACTGAAGCGCCAACAGGACAAGATCGAGCTGATCGCGTCGGAAAATATTGTGTCCAAGGCGGTGCTGGAAGCCGCTGGGTCGGTGTTCACGAACAAATATGCCGAGGGCTATCCCGGCAAGCGTTATTATGGCGGCTGCGAATATGCCGATATCGTCGAAACGCTGGCGATCGAGCGCGCGAAGCAGCTCTTCGGCTGTAACTTCGCCAATGTTCAGCCCAATTCGGGCAGCCAGATGAACCAGGCCGTGTTTCTCGCGCTGCTTCAGCCGGGCGACAGCTTCATGGGCCTCGATCTTTCGGCGGGTGGTCACCTGACGCACGGGTCGCCGGTCAACATGTCGGGTAAATGGTTCAAGCCCATTCCCTATGGCGTTCGCGAGGACGATCACCTTATCGACATGGACGAGGTGGCAGGAATCGCGCGCGAGAACAAGCCGAAGCTCATCATCTGTGGCGGCACGGCCTATTCGCGCGTCTGGGATTTCAAGCGGTTCCGCGAGATCGCCGACGAGGTCGGCGCCTGGCTGCTTGCCGACATGTCGCATTTCGCCGGACTGGTCGCAGGCGGTGCGCATCCCAGCCCGATCCCTCATGCCCATGTCACGACGACCACGACACACAAGTCGCTGCGCGGGCCGCGCTCCGGCATCATCCTGTCCAATGATGAGGCGATCGCGAAGAAGATCAATTCGGCCGTGTTCCCCGGCATGCAGGGAGGTCCGCTGATGCATATCATTGCTGCCAAGGCGGTGGCGTTCAAGGAGGCGCTTCAGCCAGAGTTCAAGGCCTATGCTCGGCAGATTGTCGCCAATGCGCGGGCGCTTGCCGATACGCTGATGCAGGAAGGTCTCGGCGTCGTTTCGGGCGGCACGGACAATCACCTGATGCTGGTTGATCTGCGCGCCAAGGATGCGACCGGCAAGGCAGCGGAAAAGGCGCTGGATCGCGCCTATATCACCTGTAACAAGAATTCGGTGCCCTTCGATACGGCAAGCCCGTTCGTAACCTCCGGTATCCGTCTGGGCACGCCTGCCTGCACAACGCGCGGGTTTGGCGAGGACGAGTTCCGCGAAATCGGTTCGCTCATCGCCAAGGTCGTCGAAGGGCTGAAGCGCAATGGCGAGGAAGGGGATGGGCAGGTCGAGGCCCATGTTCGCGATCGGGTTTCGGCGCTGTGTTCGCGTTTCCCAATTTATGGGGGCTGAGGGCCGGTGAAGTGTTCCGACTGCAACGGGATCATAGAGGGTAAACGCCCCTTTTGTCCCCACTGCGGTCGGAAACTGGGTGGTGCGGCTTCCGCCGGCCCGCAGATCGCGCGGCGGGTGATCGGGGCGCAGCCTGCTCCCGTTTCGGGCATCGCCAGCGCCGCCGAACGACTGATGCAGCGGAATCTCTCAGTCAAGGACGCGCAAGAGGCGCGCGCGGCACTTGAGAAAATGCGTTCCGGCATGCCGTCCGGACTACAGATACGGCTCGTCAAGATGTTCGTCTTCATTATGGTCGGTGCGATGATCGGTGGCGCACTGCCCGGTAACCGGTGGATTGCCGGTGCCATGATCGGCCTGTTTCTAGGCTTGCCGAAAAAAATATCGGGATAAGAGATGCGTTGCCCATTTTGCGGACATGAAGATAGCCAGGTCAAGGATTCGCGGCCGACGGATGATGGCGCCGCGATCCGCCGCCGCCGCCAGTGCGAGGCTTGCGCGGCGCGTTTCACGACATTCGAGCGTATCCAGCTTCGCGACATCTGGGTGGTGAAAAGCGATGGCGAGCGCCAGCCGTTCGATCGCGACAAGCTTGCACGTTCGGTTGAAATCGCCTGCCGCAAGCGGCCTATAGATGCCTCCAGGATAGAGCGACTTGTCTCCAGCATCCAGCGCCAGGTCGAAACCGGCGGCGACAGCGAGGTAACCGCGAAAGCTATCGGCGAACTGGTGATGGAGGCGCTGATGGCGTTGGACAGCGTCGCCTATATCCGCTTCGCGAGCGTCTACAAGGATTTCCGGGAAGCACGGGATTTTGAAGACTTCGCGAGTACGGTCAAGGAAGTCGGAGGGGAATAGCCAGTGGCGGCAACGCCCCCTGTCATCGTGCTCGTCCGTCCGCAACTTGGCGAAAATATTGGCAAGGCAGCGCGGGCCATGCTCAATTTCGGCCTTACAGAGATGCGCCTTGTCGCGCCGCGGGATGGCTGGCCCAATCCAGATGCCGGACCTTCGGCGGCTGGAGCGGACAAGGTTCTCGAAGACGCGCAGGTTTACGACACTCTGGCAGACGCAGTTTCGGAATGTGCTCATGTCTATGCGACGACGGTGCGCAAGCGCGGCGTGACTAAACCGGTGGTGACGCCCGAAGCGGCTGCGAGGGAAATCCATGCTGCGACCGGACGGTCGGCAATCGTATTCGGGCCGGAACGGTCGGGTCTGGAAACAGAAGAGGTGGCATTGTGCCGCACGATCATCACCGTACCGATCAACCCGAGTTTCGGATCGCTGAATCTCGCGCAGGCGGTCATCCTGTGCGCCTATGAATGGTCGAAAGGCGTCAACCTCGCTTCTCCGCCCGAAGAAGAGCTGCTGCCGCCCGCCGCGCAGGAGGACCTTGAGGGCATGATCGTCCAGTTTGATGCTCTCCTCACCGAGGCGGGCTATTTCTTCCCGCCGGACCGTGCCCCCGCCACCCGCCGCACCTTGCGCAACCTGCTGACCAAGCCAGGCTGGAATCATCTGGAGGTACGCACGCTGCGCGGAATACTCTCCAGCCTCGCCAATCCGCGGCCGAGATAGGGCAAGGGGCTTGACTGGCGGGACATATCCCGCCATAGGCGCGCCTTCGCAATTGGCCCCGCACCCCGGTGAAGCGGTGGCCCTGCTCCTGAGATACGGAAATCAGGCGATACCGGGAAAACCTCGCATCCTTTTCAAGGACTGCGATCGTTGTTGTTGCAATTGAAGGAAAAGACATGACCAAGCGCACCAGCGCCAAGTACAAGCTCGATCGCCGGATGGGCGAAAACATCTGGGGTCGTCCGAAATCTCCGGTAAATCGCCGCGAATACGGCCCCGGCCAGCACGGACAGCGCCGCAAGGGCAAGATGTCCGACTATGGCATTCAGCTTCGCGCCAAGCAGAAGCTCAAGGGCTATTATGGCGACATTACCGAAAAGCAGTTCAAGAAGAACTATGTCGAGGCCGCCCGGATGAAGGGCGACACCGGCCAGAACCTGATTGGTCTGCTCGAACGCCGCCTCGATGCGGTTGTCTATCGCGCCAAGTTCGCGCCGACCATCTTCTCGGCGCGTCAACTCGTTTCGCACGGTCACATCTATGTGAACGGCGTGAAGTGCAACATCGCCAGCCGCCTCGTGAAGGTGGGCGATGAGGTCACGCTCGGCAAGAAGGCCCGCGAGATGGCGCTGGTGATCGAGGCGCAGAGCCTCGCCGAACGCGATATTCCCGACTATGTGGCGCCCGATGGCCCCGCGAAGGTGACCTATGTTCGCGTTCCCACGCTGGACGAGGTTCCCTATCCGGTGAAGATGGAGCCGAATCTCGTCGTCGAATTCTATTCGCGCTGATCGGTTCGATCATCTGAGAACAAGCAAGGGGTGGCCTTTCGGGGCCACCCTTTTTGCTGGTGCGGTTGCGTTGTGAAAGGTTGGGTGCAAAAATGGAGGCCACTCTCCTTTCCTGAAATCCGGACCGAACCACATGCGCACATTTTGCCTCCAGAGCCTTATTCTGCCCTTCGCTCTAGTCGCCTGCGCTGGGACACCGTCGCTTCAATCTCCTTACCCGCCCGTTGCTCCAGACCTTTCGCTCGCGACGATGCAGCATGTCACGAAGGAGCTGTCGTCGGACGCCTTCGAAGGCCGCGCGCCGGGTACTGTCGGCGAGGAGAAGACACTCGACTTTCTTTCCGCCGAGTTCGCCAGGGCCGGCCTGAAACCCGGTAATGGGGGTAGCTGGTTTCAGGATGTCCCGCTGGTCGAGATCACGGCAAAGAATGTCTCACCCCTCACATTCACCGGCGGCAAGACGCCCGTCTCCATGCAATATGGCGATGAGATGATGGCGGTTACCTATCGCGTGACCGATCATATAGAGGTGAAGGACAGTCCGGTTGTCTTCGTCGGCTATGGCATCAACGCGCCGGAGCGCAACTGGAACGACTATGCCGGCCTCGATGTGAAAGGCAAAACGGTCATCATCCTGGTCAACGATCCGGATTACTCGATGAAGACGTTTGACGGCCCGTTTGGAGGACGCGCCATGACCTATTATGGCCGCTGGAGCTATAAATATGAGGAAGCGGCGCGGCAGGGCGCGGCCGCGGCGATCATCATCCATGATACGTTTCCGGCTGCGTATGGCTGGAATGTGGTCGAATCGAGCTGGACCGGACCGCAGAATCTCGCGGCGTCGGCCAATGACGGCATGGACCAGACCAAGGTCAATGGCTGGATCCAGCTCGATCAGGCAATAAAGCTGATGGCGAGCGCCGGGCAGGACCTTAGAGCGGTTTTCGACCGTTATGAATCGGGGGGGGCTTCTCACGCAGTCTGATTTCTGATTCAGAAT
>JBFXHW010000168.1:0-6339 GCA_050176605.1 Sphingobium sp.
TCCTTTCTGCCGAAAGTCTGACCTGTCTGCCGTTTCTGTTGCCCTCGCTCTGCAATCCGCTGGCATGATCCGTTTGGACGATGGGGGCATCCACCCCACCAGTTCAAGCCCCTGCGACGACCCATATGCCGATCGCCAGGAAAAGCAGGGCTGCGGCGGTGCGGACGAACTTGATCGAGACGATTTCGACAATCCTGCTGCCCAAGTAGACTGCGGGTACATTGGCGAGCATCATGCCAGAGGTTGTACCGATCGTGACCGTCAAAACATTCCCGAATTGTGCGCCAAGTGCAATAGTAGCTACCTGCGTCTTGTCGCCGATCTCGACGATGAAGAACGCGATTGTGGTTGTCACGAAGGCGCCGAAACGCGGCGGTCTGCTCTCCTTCTCATCGAGCTTGTCGGGGACGAGCGTCCAAAGCGCCATCGCAATGAAGCTGGCTCCCACAGCATAACGGAACCAATCACCTTCGAGGATGCTCGCGATCGATTGGCCGAGGAAAGCGGCAATCCCGTGGTTGGCGAGGGTCGCGACCAGGATACCCAGAACTATCGGCAATGGTCTGCGGAAGCGTGTCGCCAGGACAATAGCAAGCAGCATCGTCTTGTCGCCAATTTCAGCGAGCGCGACCACGGCGGTGGACGTAAGAATGGCCTCCATGGAGATCTCCGGCCGGGCTGAAAGACTGCAACAGCACCACGCCTCCCGCCCGGCTGGACAGAAGCCTGGTGCCATTGGTCTTGCCCGAACGGTAGATTCGTCCCCCAGCGCCACGACCTCTCGGCCAAGCATGTTGACGCAGGAAACCGCGAATTCGCGGCGAGCTACTCCCCAGATGACGAGAACTCGCTAGCAACCCTCATCTGAGACCGCAATGCCGATGGACCGGTCATCGCATGCCCCAAAATGACTATTCTCAACCCAGGGACTTCTGAGGCACGCCGAACTTCCCTGCTAATCGTTTCGCGGCTACGGATAGGCTATGCACTACTCAGATACGAACCCGCTCACGCACAAGCACAACTTCCTCAGTGCCTCGCACGATGCGCACGAGAGGCGCACGCGGTATGTCGTCGTACTGACGGCCGCGATGATGGTGCTGGAAATCGTCGCCGGCCTGTGGACCGGCTCGATGGCGCTGCTGGCGGATGGCATCCATATGGCGACCCACGCTGGCGCCCTCGGGGTTGCCGCCCTCGCATACTGGTTCGCACGGCGTCATGCGAACAACCCGCGCTTCACGTTCGGTACCGGCAAGGTCGGCGATCTCGCCGGTTTCGCGAGCGCGCTTGTGCTGGCGATTTTCGCCGTCGGTATTGCGGTCGAGTCCGTTCAAAGGTTGGTGAGCCCGCTCTCGATCGCCTACACCGAGGCGATCTGGATCGCGGTTCTCGGCCTTGCAGTGAACCTGGCGAGTGCCTGGCTGCTCGGGGCGGATCATCACCACGGGCATGATCATGCGCACGGGCACGATCGCCATGATCACGCCCATGCGGACAATAACCTGCGCTCCGCCTATTTCCACGTCCTCGCCGATGCGCTGACTTCAGTGCTGGCGATTGCGGCGCTGCTTGCGGGCCGCTATCTCGGCTGGGCCTGGATGGACGCGGCCATGGGCCTCGTAGGCGCCATCGTCATCGCGCGCTGGGCCTGGACGCTGATGCGGGACACCGCCGCAGTCCTGGTGGATGCGGATGCCGATGAGGGTCTCTACGATGAAGTGCGTGAGGCATTGGAGGATGGCGACGCGGCAGTGGGCGACCTTCACATCTGGCGGATCGGGCCGGGCAAATATGCGGTGATCGCCTCGCTCATCGCAGGCGAACCCCTGAGCCCGGATGACTATGCCGCGCGGCTCGCCGTACATGCCGAATACGTCCACGTGACCGTGGAGGTTCATCGCTGCGGCGGAGATCACCAACGGGTATTGCGCGCTGCCTGAGGCGAACTTAGCGCTATGCAGGCGCGCGGTGCTCCTCGCGGGCGGCTGACCACAGACCTGCTTAGCGACGTCCGCATTCAGGACGGCGATTCCCAGGCCGATGATGAGGTCCGGCCACGGTAAACAGCAAAGAAGCGCGGTCGTCAGGCCGGCGGCGATAATGGCGACGTTTGCGGCGGCCCCGTTGTCAGGCTCCGCGCGCCGCCCGTATGATCGTGACCAAGGTGCCTTCCGCTCTCGTTGGCTTCAGTCGCTGCCATCTCGTGCTCTTTCGTTCATTCCGGTTGCGCCGCCCCGTGCCGTTTGGCGTCGAACTGCGCTGCATCTGCAGCGTCGCGATCATCGTCCCGCCGATGCACCAGAAAATGGAGGGCCGGCAAGTCGAGCAGGGTGAGAATGGTCGACGTCAACACGCCGCCGATCACCACCCTGGCCAGCGGGCGCTGCACTTCCGATCCCGCACCGACGTTCAGTGCGATCCCTGGCAGACAGCAACAAGGCGCGTGGACGCGCCGCACGCAATGAAGAGCGGTCAGGCCTTGGGAGGGTTCAGCGGCGGCGCACGGGTGGTGGAAACCAGCGGCGCACTGCCCAGCGGAAACAGCGCCGCGCTGGCCAGAGAGCCCGTCGCTGGCGACTCATTGCCATTCGATACGGCCGTGCTCGGGCAATGATGATGGCAGCCATGTTGGTCGCGGCTGTCGTCCTGCTTGGATCCGCCGTCATCCTGCTGCTGCGCATGATGCTCACCGGCATGCACCGGATCGTTTTTTATGCGCCTCCGCCGGTCCGGCGTGGAGGCCAGACAGGAAAGGCCATTGCAGCGAAAAGGGTGATGGCGAGCCGCATGCCGGCGCGATAGCGAAGAACGTTGAAAGTGACCAGTATCATTGCACGAAACGCTCGAGGTCGAGGGGAACGGGCATCGGCCGGAATGCGCTGGCTCTGGCGCGCCCGCTGTTCCCGGCAGGCAATCGCCCGGTTAAGTTGCCGGGAACGACCAGCAGGAGACGGAGCAGCTGACCCGCGCCTTCGACGAGGTCGCGGTCGCGTATTGCCTGTCTCAACATCATCCAGTGTGAGCGCAGGTGTGCCGACAACAGCGCCTGAGCGACGATGTGCGCCCGTTCCAGATGTTGCCATGCGACGGTAAAGTCGTCCACATCTCGCGCCTCGCGGTACGCAGCGTATTCCGTGCGCAGGAAGGCTTGTCTTTCGGAGCGAGTCGCTTTCATCGCTTCAAGCTTCCATGCGCCATCGCGAGTTCGCCGCGCGCTTGGCCGAAGACCTCGACGCTGCCCCAGATCGCCAAACCCGCCATGATGCTGGCGACGAGCAGATCGGGCCAGGCTTGCCTGGTTCCGAATACGCCGAGCGCGGCGACGAGAACCGCCAGGTTGCCGATTGCGTCGTTGCGAGAGCAGATCCATACCGAGCGCATGTTGGCGTCGCCCTCGCGGTAGCGGAGGAGGAGCAACGCCACGGCGACGTTGACCAGCAAGGCGAGCGTCCCGATCAGCCCCATCGTCTGCGGCTCCGGGCTGGAGCCGACGATGAGGCCGTAAATCGCATAGCCGATCACCCATAGACCGAAGGCAAGCATGGTCGCGGCCTTGAGCAGCGCGGCGCGTGCACGCCAGGTGAGAGCCATTCCGGCAACGCCGAGGCTGATCGCGTAGTTGGCGGCATCGCCAAAGAAGTCGAGCGCATCAGCCTGAAGAGCGCGGGAATCGGCCGCGACACCTGCAACGATTTCGACCAGGAACATGATCGCATTGACGATCAGTGCGATCCACAGGATCAGGCGCCAGCGCTGATCGTTGTGCGCGCTCTGGTCGGGATCGGGGGTCCGGCAGCAGGATTTGCCCATGCCGCTCTCCTTGCAACGTTCGAGTCGCAGGGACATATGCACCTTGTAGCAACTACAAGGTCAAGTCATGCGCATCGGCGAACTGGCAAGTGCCACCGGCACCAGAGCGGAAACGATCCGCTATTACGAGCGCGAGGGCATCCTGCCCGCCGCGGACCGCACAGGTAGCAACTATCGGGACTATTCCGCCGACCATCTAGGCTGTATCGACATTCAGGCTTCCCACTGGGCTTGAGGTCTGATTCATAGGGTTCCGTCTTGGGGCGGAGTTGATGATGGGGATCAAGCGGTACGAGTTGAGCCATTCGCAGTGGGAGCGGATCGCACCGATGCTGCCAGGCAAGGCGAGCGATCCGGGACGGACGGCGGCGGATAATCGGCTGTTCGTGAATGGAGCGCTGTGGGTGCTGCGCTCGGGTGCGCGCTGGTCTGACCTTCCCGAGCGGTACGGCAAGTTCAAGAGCGTCCACAAGCGCTTCACCCGCTGGGCCAGGGCCGGGGTCTGGGAGCGGGTGTTCGAGACGCTGAGCCGCGACCGCGACAATGAGTATCTGATGATCGACAGCGCGATCGTTCGGGCTCACGCCCAGGCCGCCACCGGCCAAAAAGGGGGATCAAGGATCAGGCTCTGGGGCGTTCCCGAGGAGGACTGACCAGCAAATGGCACATCGCGGTTGACGGCCTCGGCCGGCCGATCCGCTTCCGCCTCACCGGCGGCCAAGCCAATGACGCCGCCAACGCCCTGCCGCTGATCACCGGCCTCGCCGCCGGCCACCTCATCGCCGACAAGGCCTATGACAGCCATGCCATCCTCGACCATGCCGAGGCGATCGGCGCCCGCCCCATCATCCCCCAGCGCTCCTGCATGAACCGGCCGCGCGACTTCGATCCGATCATCTACAAGCGCCGCAATATGATCGAGCGCACCATCGGCCGCCTCAAACAGCTCCGCCGCATCGCCACAAGATACGACCGACTGCCCGTCAACTATCTCGCCAGCCTCTATCTCGCCTCACTCAGCTTCTGGTCTTGAATGTCGAATCAACCTAGCTGCTCTGACTTTCGTGCCTCGTGCTCGCGAGCTCGGCTTTAGCATGGCACAGGTTCGGCAACTGCTCGCCCTTTCGGAACATGACGACAAGCCCTGCGAGGATGTCGACCAGCTGGTGCAGCAACAGCTCGGCGAAATCGACCGCAAGATCACCGACCTCACTTTGCTGCGCGAGAAACTGAGCCAGATGCTGCGATCCTGCGAAGGGAAGCGCATCGCAGATTGCCGGATTGTCGAGAGCCTCGGTCGGCGGACCTGAGTGCAATCAGGCCGGACGCGGTCCCCACATGCTGCGCCAGCCGAGGCCCAATACACTGCGGTCGGCCGCGCGGTGAACCAGATCGATTGTTGCCAGATTCGCCGATCGAACTATTCCCAGCAGCGCTCCCTGCAAGGCCGGTTCATTTTTGCGCACGCGTATAGGTATGGCTGGCAACGATCGCGGGTGGCATTTCGATATACTGAGACAGGAAGCCGTGGGACGCGACAATCGTAAGCTCCCCCTCCATTCGTCCTCCGCTCACGCCAAACCTCGCAATGCTTCAATTATCGCCGTGGGCGTGGGGGCACGCGCCCACGGCGTGGTCCGGGCCGCAAGGGAAAATGGCCTCGTCTGACGGATGCCTTTCTTCTGTATGATAGCTTGCGGAGGACCAAACTCATAAAGCTTTTAGTCATTGGACCGAAATCCCCTTCTGATGCGCTTGCTGGCTGGGGACCGTGGCCGTGCTTGGCCAAGGTGCTGCCGAAGTCGTCTGTCCGTAATCTCGAGTATCTGGCTGAGATTGCGCCTCATCTTCTTCGGCTTCAGCACGGAGAGCAGGCCAGTGCAGCGAAAACTGTGAACCAGTTGCGAGCCGACCGGAACGGGCGCCACGGAATAGCTCTCCTCGATGGAGATCAGCCCTCTCAAGCCGAAACGAAAGGTCACCCGTTTCTGAGGCTCAAGCGCTGCGATGCGAGCGTCGACTGTGAAAAAGCGCGGGTGGTTCGTTTTCATTCTGAACGAATATTGGACAAGCGCACCAAGCTCGAGCGGGCCGGCGATGCGGACGAACGGGCTCCATCGCTCATAGTCCTCAAAGCGGGTCAGCGCCGTCCAGACCTTCGGCGGCGCGGCATGCAAGATTGTTTCATTCTCTTGTGCAAACACGCATTCCTCCTGACCCGCCAACGTATGGCGGTTCAGCTACATGGCTCAGTCGAACAGGTCCGAAAGAAAGCTGCGTCGGCGTTTGTGCCCGCGGTGGCTCGAACGGTGGCGGTCGTCGTGCCCCGAGAAGCTGGGGCTTGATCGGCCCTCATCGCGCGGCCGCGATGCCATGACTGCTTCAGACCGCTCGATGATCTTGTCGAGCTCGCCACGGTCGAGCCACACACCCCGGCACTGTGGACAGAAATCGATCTCCACACCCTGTCGATCCGAGATAGACAACGTCACTTTGCAAACGGGACTGAGCATGCCTTGGCCGGTT
>JBFXHW010000169.1:0-6321 GCA_050176605.1 Sphingobium sp.
TATCGGTATCTACCGCGCTCTGATCAAGATTGGTGCTTCGGGACAGGCATCGATCGATACCGTTGCCGGTCCGGTTGGTGAAGCGTTGATCATGACCGCGCTCGGTCTGGCTGTGGCGGTTCCCGCCGTGCTTGCCTATAACTGGCTGCAGCGTCGCAACAAGTCGATCGCCGAAGACCTTAACGGCTTCTCGGTCGATCTGCTTGGTTCGCTGGTTTCCGGTGGTCAGGTCCGCCCTGTGGTGGTGGCCGCGCCGACTGCGGCGGCTCGCCCTGCGGCAGCGCCGGCCAAGGCCTGATTGGTATCGGGGAGGCCTGACGTCCTCTTGGGACGCGGCCTCCTCCTCCGTTGCCGGATGGCAAGTGGGCGCAAGCCTGCATGGACAACATAGAAACAGGATACTGAATCGATGGCAATGAGCGTTGGATCCGACGGCGGCGACGAAAAGCCGATGTCCGACATCAACACGACTCCGCTTGTCGACGTCATGCTGGTGCTACTAATCATCTTCCTGATCGCGGTTCCGGTCGTGGTCCAGACGATTGAGCTGCAGTTGCCCAAGGTGGCCTTTGAACCGACGACGACGAAGCCGGAAAATGTTTCCCTCTCCGTGACAAACGGCCCCGATGGCGCTTGTCAGGTTTACTGGAACCTGACGAAGGTCACCTCGTCGGAATTGCTGGACCGGGCCGTCGCCAAGCTCAAGGCTGATATCGATAAAGCCGGTGGCGTCGAGAACCTGACACCGGAGGATTTGCCCGAAGTGCATATCCGCGGTGACATCAACACGCCGTGGCGCTGTATCGGCGGCACAATCTACACCATGCAGATGGCTGGTTTCCCGAAGGTGGGCTTCATTTCCCAGCCTGATCCGGGTGACATCAAGATCCAGCGTCTTTAAGCGTTTCGCAGGAGTTTTAGACCATGGCCATGAGTGGCGGTAAAGACGATGGCGAACCGATGATGGAGATGAACACGACGCCGCTTATCGACGTCATGCTCGTTCTTCTCATCATGTTCATCATCACCATTCCGATCCAGACCCATGCGGTGAAGATCGACCTTCCGAACAATGCCAATAATCCGCCGCCTGATGCGGTGGATCCGGTGAAGAACAAGGTGGCGATTGATGCCGCCGGTATCATCACCTGGAACGGTATCCCGATCGACAAGCTGACACTGCGCCAGTATCTCAAGGCATCGATGGCTTTGCCGGTGGAGCCGGAACTCCAGTTCCAGCCGGACAAGCAGACGCGCTATGTCGTCGTGGATGAAGTTCTGGCGATCATCAAGCAGTCGAAGGTGACCAAACTTGGTTTCATCGGCAACGAGCAGTTTGCGAACTTCTGATCGGGCGATTTCCCGATGGATTTAGCTGTTCCGGTTCGGGATGGCGTTGAAAAAGGGGGCTTCGGCCTCCTTTTTTTCATGCACGTCGAGGGTTTCGTGGCGGATCGGACAGGTCATGCTCCTGATTAGACGTCATTTTGAGCATTTTCTCGCAACCCTTGCCATTTTGCAGAGAGCGAGGAAAACCGTTACGAACTCTGGGATTTCGATGAAAAGCCATTGAGGACTTAACCAAATCATTACCGTGCTTTGCTAAGCGATTTCGATCGAAAGGTGAGCAGAGCGGAATGACATTCGTGGAAAAGCCGCCCGTAAAGGGCGATCGCGCGCGCGGAACCGGCCGGCACACTGTGCTGATCGGCGTCAAATTACGGCGGCCGGGGGAAACCTGGTTCACCAGCCGTATTTCTGATTTGTCTGACACCGGTTTTCGTTTGCACAGCTTCGTCAATCTGAAGCCGGGCATGACCGTCTGGATCATGTTCTCGGGCTTTGAGGGCCGCCGCGCCAAGGTCGTCTGGACGAAAGGACATGAAGCCGGCTGCATTTTCGAGGCACCTCTGCACAAGGCCATTCACGACCATATCGTGCGCATGTCCAAATAATGACGGGCGGGTCTCGGCCGGCACGATGCTGGCAGGGCTCAATGAATGACTGGAGCCTGACCGGCTTCGGGTGCGGATGAAGCGCCGCCGATTTCGCCACCCACGGCGAGACGGGCATAGAGACCGTCCGTCGCCAGCAACCGCTCATGCGTTCCCTGTTCGATGATAGATCCCTTGTCCATGACAACAATCCGGTCAGCAGAACGGATTGTGGACAGGCGATGGGCGATCACGATGGTCGTGCGCCCTTCCATCAGCCGGTCGAGAGCTTCCTGCACCAACCGCTCTGACTGCGTGTCGAGGGCAGATGTCGCCTCGTCGAGCAGAAGGATCGGAGCGTCGCGCAGCAAGGCTCGCGCTATCGCAATGCGTTGGCGTTGTCCGCCAGAGAGACGGGCGCCATTTTCGCCCAGGAACGTATCGAGCCCCTCCGGCAATTCGCGGAGGAAACTCTCGGCATTTGCGTCGCGCGCGGCCTGCCATATCTGGTCATCATCGGCTTCCCAGCGGCCATAACGCAGATTGTCCCGGGCGGATGCGGCGAAGATCACGGTTTCCTGAGGCACAAGTGCCATCAAGGCCCGAGCCTCTGCGGGAACCGCGTCGGCAAGAGCCGTGCCGTTCAGCGTGATCGCGCCCGCTTCGGGGTCGTAGAAGCGCAGCAGGAGTTGCAATACGGTTGTTTTCCCCGCGCCGGATGGCCCAACCAGAGCGAGCCGCTCGCCCGGCGCGATATCGAGATTGAAATCTCGCAAAGCTGGCGTCTCGGGACGAGAAGGATAGCGGAAATCGACATGCTCGAAGCGGACCCGCACGCCACCAGATATTTGCCTGATAGGAAGAGGATCCGGTCGCGCCATTATGGACGGCGATACCTGCATCAACTCGTCAAGTCGGCCGGCCGCTCCGGCACCGCGCAACAGGTCGCCCCAGCTTTCCGACAGGGCGCCAAAAGCGCCCGCCACCAGGCCTCCGGTCAGAACGAATGCGGCGATGCTGCCGCCCGTCATCTTTCCTGTCGAAACGTCGACCGCCCCCTGCCACATGACAAGCGTGATTGAACCGAAAATCAGGAATATGGTTATGGCCGTCATTACTGCGCGCATGGAAATGCGTCGCAGAGCGGTTGCGAATCCCCGGCTGACGGTATCGGTGAACCTTTCCGCCTCGCGATTTTCCTGTCCGAAGGCCTGAACGACACGCATGGCGCCCAGAATTTCGGCCGTTGTGCTTCCGACATCGGCGAGGCGATCCTGGCTGAGGCGGGATAGGCGGCGCACGCGCCGGCCCAGAACGAGAATAGGTAACAGAATGAGGGGGATACCCGCGAGCAGAAAGGCCGTGAGCTTTGGGGCGAGCATGAAGAGATAGATGATGCCGCCGGTTCCGGTAACCAGATTCCTCAGCGCGACCGAGATCGTGGAGCCTACGACCTGTTCGATGATCGCGGTGTCCGCAGTCATCCGCGCGGCAATTTCCGATGGCCGATTTTCTTCGAAAAAGCTTGGCGACTGCCGCAGGAGGTTGCGCTGGACCGCGATACGAATATCGGCGACCACCCGTTCGCCGAGCCAGGACACGAAGAAATAGCGGGATGCGCTGGCAACCGCCAGCACGACGACGATCATCAAAAGATATTCGAACCACCGGCCGATGTCGGAAGAAGCGCCTGTGCCGCTGAAACCACGGTCGATTATCAGCTTGAAACCGCTTGGAATTGCCAGCGTTGCCGCCGACGCAGTCACCAGCGAGGCGGCGGCAGCGCCGAGTTGCACAGGGTAGCGCCGCGTCGCCGTGATAATGCTTTTGAGGCTCGCAAGCGATGGCCGCCGGTCGGTTCCTGTCTGCTCGGGAGCTTGCATGACGCGCGCTTAGCAGGCGCAAAGCGCGATCTCAATGGCTATTGACCGCCGGATTTGGCTGCTTCTCGCTGAAACTGATGAAAATATTTGCGGATTGTGCGTTGCAATAATAACCCGACAATCTTTGGCCGTTATGCTAAGCTGTGATTCTAATCAAAAGGTCGTTTAACCATGTTGTACAACGCGTATGAACTCCACCGGAGCCTTTTGGCGGGCGCGAGTGCGATGGCGAATGCGGGTGCGGAATTGCTCAGCAATCCGGCGAATCCTCTCGCTTATTTCGGTGGCGGTCCGATCCTCGCTTCGGCGCTCGAAGTCTTTGCGCATGCCGCCGCGCCACGCGGCAAACCGGAATTCGGGCTGGAGACAACGGTCATCGATGGCAAGGAAACGACCGTGCGCGAAGTGATCGAGGCACGCAAACCCTTTGGGCAGCTTCGGCATTTCATCAGGGACAAGGCTCCCAAGGGTCAACCCAAACTGCTTATCGTCGCGCCGATGTCGGGCCATTTTGCGACGCTGCTTCGCGGCACGGTAGAGCGCATGCTGCCTGGTCATGACGTGTGGATCACCGACTGGCGCGATGCCCGAGACATTCCGACGAGCGATGGGCGTTTCGATCTCGACGATTATATCGACTATCTGATCGACTGGCTCGATCATATCGGTCCGGGGGCCCATATACTCGCCGTCTGCCAGCCCTCCGTTCCCAGCTATGCGGCGGTTTGCGTGATGTCGGGGAGGAAGGACCCCAACCTGCCGCGCACGCTCACCATGATGGGCGGTCCGATCGATACGCGCGAGGCTCCGACCGTGGTCAACCAGCTTGCCACCGAACGGCCGATCAGTTGGTTCGAACAGAATGTCATCGCGACCGTGCCATTTCAATATCCGGGCGCGGGCCGTCGCGTTTACCCCGGCTTCATGCAGTTGGCCGGGTTCATGTCGATGAATCTCGGTAACCACATGGTCAGCCATTGGGAAATGTTCAAGCATCTCGTCGATGGCGACGAAGAAAGCGCCGAGGCGACCAAGAATTTCTACGACGAATATCGCTCCGTCTGCGACATGACTGCCGAATTTTATCTGCAGACTGTGGAGGAAGTATTCCAGAAGCACAGCCTGCCCAACGGCCAGTTCATGCATCGCGGGGCGCTGGTCGATCCCGGCGCGATCAAGAAGGTGGGTGTCTTGGCCATCGAGGGCGAGCGTGATGACATTTCCGGCCTTGGGCAGACGAAAGCGGCGCTCAAGATCGCGACGAACCTGCCCACGTCCATGAAAAAATACTATATGGCGCCGGGTGTTGGCCATTATGGCATTTTCAATGGCAACAAATGGCGCGCCACTATTGCGCCGGTGCTCGAGGACTGGATTGTCGAGCATGGCGGCTGAACGCACCGGAAAGCTGGATTCCTGGCGTCGTTAGAACTACCGTTTCCCAATGACCCACCTCGTCTCAGTAGAGGTTGAGCGTTGGCCCGTTGCCGGTGCTTTCACGATCAGCCGCGGCGCCAAGACTCATGTCGATGTCGTCGTCTGCACGGTTGGAGATGGCCATTATTCGGGGCGCGGGGAAGCCACCGCAATCTATTACCATGGCGAAACGGCGGAGGGGTGCGTGGCGGCCATCCGCGACTTTGCCACATCCTTGCAGGGTCAGGCGCTTTCCCGAGACGTCGTGAACGCCCGCATGCCGCGCGGCGCGGCGCGCAACGCACTCGATTGCGCGTTGTGGGATATGGATGCAAAGCGGACGGGCGTCCCTGTGTGGGAACTGGCCGGGTTGGCCGCTCCTGTTCCCTTGCCGACTGCGCTCACGATCAGTCTGGACGATCCGCAGAAGATGGAAAAGGCTGCGCGCGCCGCTGTCGAGCGAGGATTTGCGCTGCTGAAGTGCAAACTTGGCGGAGAGGGAGACGCCGAGCGCATATCGGCGGTACGCGAGGGCGCACCGGACGTTCGGCTTATCGTTGACGCCAACGAAAGCTGGACACGTTCCAATATCAGTTCGGAGGCAGTCGCACTCGCCGCGCTGGGCGTTGAAATGATCGAGCAGCCGATTGCGCATGGGGAGGAAGACCGGATTGAGGGTGTCCCTGCGCCACTGCCTTTCTGCGCTGATGAAAGCTGCCAGGATCGATCCGATCTGCCTCGGCTTGGTGGTTTTGCCGCGATCAACATAAAGCTCGACAAGGCGGGCGGCCTTACCGAGGCATTGGTGCTGGCGGATGAAGGCGCCGCGCTGGGAAAGCGGCTAATGGTCGGCTGCATGCTCGGAACATCGCTGGCCATCGCCCCCGCGTTTCTGGTCGCACAGCGAGCCGAGTGGGTGGATCTCGATGGTGCTCTGCTGTTGGAGCGCGATCGCAATGGCGGTCTGATCGTCGAAGACGGTTTGCTGCATCCGGGCGAGCTGTGGGGCACGCCCTGACCGTCGCGGGTCTGCCGCTGGGCGTGAGATCGGCGTCCTGCGGCCGGGTGTCGGGATAGAGCATCGTGCC